>NZ_UHDZ01000001.1:1500000-1800000 GCF_900458815.1 Staphylococcus saccharolyticus | reverse complement strand
ACAAAAGGGAATCATAGTTACGTAAATATCATAGATTATAAATCGTCAGAAAGTAGTGCAACGCTTGATTTAACAAAGGTTTATTATGGATTACAAATGCAAATGATGACATATATGGATATTGTACTACAAAATCACGATAGATTAGGTCTCTCAAATGTAGTTAAACCAGGAGCACTACTTTATTTTCATATACATGAGCCACGAATTAAGTTTAAAAACTGGTCAGACATAGATGAAGAAAAATTAGAAAGAGAGTTAGTTAAATCATTTAAGATGAGCGGACTTGTTAATAGTAATCAAGAAGTATTAGACGCGTTAGATATGAGACTTGAACCGAAATTTAATTCAGATATTGTTCCTATTGGTCTGACAACTAAAGGGGCTATCAAACAACAAGTAAGTAAAGTAGCCGATGAAGAAACTATTCATCAATTTATTGAACATAATAAAAGGAATTTTATTGAGACAGCCTCACATATTATGGATGGTCACACTGAAGTAGCGCCATTAAAGTATAAACAAAAGTTGCCTTGTCAATTTTGTAATTATCAATCTGTTTGTCATGTAGATGGAATGATTGATAGTAAACGTTATCGTACAGTAGACGAAACAATCAATCCACTAGAATTGATACAACAATTTAAAGATAAAGGTGGTGGCAAATCATGATTCCAACAAAACCTAATAATGTAATCTGGACTGATGCACAATGGAGAAGTATATACGCTAAAGGCCAAGACATTCTTGTAGCCGCCGCAGCTGGTTCTGGTAAAACAGCAGTGTTAGTAGAACGTATCATTCAACGTATAATAAAAGATAAAGTGGATGTTGATCGACTGTTGGTTGTGACATTCACGAACTTAAGTGCAAGAGAAATGAAACACCGTGTTGATCAACGTATTCAAGAAGCTTCAGCCGAAGATCCCAATAACGAGCACTTAAAAAAACAACGTATCAAAATTCATCAAGCACAAATTTCGACTCTACATAGTTTCTGTTTAAAATTAATACAACAACATTATGATGTATTAGATGTAGACCCTAATTTTAGAACGAGTAGTGAAGCAGAAAATATTCTACTTTTAGAACAAACGATAGATGAAGTTTTAGAACAACATTATGATAATTTAAATCCTGATTTTATTGAGTTAACTGAACAATTATCTTCAGATAGAAATGATAATCAATTTCGTAGTATTATTAAACAATTGTATTTTTTTAGTATCGCAAATCCTAACCCATATAAGTGGTTAAATGAATTATATGAACCTTATAAAGATGAATTAAAACAACAAAAGATGTTAGAGTTACTCAATGAGCTCGCTATGATTTTCTTAAAAGCGGGGCATGAAGAATTACAAAAAAGTTATGACTTATATTCTATGATGGAAAATGTTGAGAAACAGTTGGAAGTTGTCGAAGCGGAACGCCAATTTATTGCTATGGTGTTAGAAGGTAATATTTTAAATACAGAAGTCATTGTAAACCATGAATTTGTAAGTCGTTTCCCATCTGTTACGACTAAAATTAGAGAAGCTAACGAGGGTATGGAAGACGCTTTAGAAGATGCTAAAGAACATTATGATAAGTACAAAAAATTAGTTATGAAAGTAAAAAACGACTATTTTTCAAGAAATGAAGATGATTTAAAAGCCGATATGAATCAACTCGCGCCGCGTGTTGCTTATTTAACACATATTGTTCAAGATGTAATTGAAACATTTAGTGCACACAAACGTAGTAGAAATGTATTGGATTTTGCTGATTATGAACATTTTGCATTACAAATACTGACTAATGAAGATGGGACACCTTCTGCAATTGCTGAGTTATATCGTGAGCATTTCAAAGAAATTCTTGTAGATGAGTATCAAGATACGAATCGTGTACAAGAGAATATTTTATCTTGTATTAAAACAGGATGCGAGCATGATGGTAATTTATTTATGGTTGGTGACGTTAAACAATCTATTTATAAGTTTAGACAAGCAGATCCTAGTCTTTTTATAGAGAAATATTATCGTTTTTCAAATGAAGGAATCGATAGTGGAATGCGTATTGATTTATCTCAAAATTTCCGTTCTCGACAAGAAGTACTTTCAACGACTAATTACTTATTTAAACATATGATGGACGAGCAAGTAGGTGAAATTACCTATGATGAAGCAGCCCAACTTTATTTTAGTGCACCTTATGATCAAGTGGAGCATCCAGTTCAATTACGCGCGTTGGTTGAAGCTAATTCAGAAGATAGTGATTTAACTGGAAGTGAGCAAGAGGCTTATTATATTGTTGAACAAGTTAAAGATATTTTAGAAAATAAAAAGGTTTACGATATTAAGTCTCAAGAATATCGAAATGTTACATATAAAGATATCGTTATTTTAGAAAGAAGTTTTAGTCAAGCACGTAACCTTCAACAAGCATGTAAAAATAATGACATTCCTTTTCATGTTAATAGTAGAGAAGGTTATTTTGAACAAACAGAGGTCCGTTTAGTTCTATCATTTTTAAGAACTATTGATAATCCATTACAAGACGTATATCTTGTAGGATTAATGCGCTCTGTCATTTATCAGTTTACTGAAGATGAATTAGCTGAAATACGCGTAGAGAGCCCAAATGATGATTATTTTTATCAATCTATTGAAAACTATATAATAAATAACAATGCGAAGCCACAACTAGTGGATAAATTAAAATACTTTATTAAAGATATTCAAAAATATCAAAAATGTAGTCAAAGTGTACCCGTTTATCAACTTATTGATCAATTTTATAATGATCATTATGTGATTCAATACTTCAGTGGTCTGATTGGTGGCAGAGGAAGAATAGCAAATTTATATGGTTTATTTAATAAAGCTATTGAATTTGAAAACTCTAGCTTTAGAGGTTTGTTCCAATTCATTCATTTTATTGATGAATTGATTGATCGTGGTAAGGATCTTGGTGAAGAAAATGTTGTCGGTCCAAATGATAATGTAGTCCGAATGATGACGATTCATAGTAGTAAAGGGTTAGAGTTCCCATTTGTCATTTATTCAGGTCTCTCTAAAAAATTTAATAAAGGTGACTTGAATGGTCCTGTGATTTTAAATCAACAATATGGTTTAGGAATGGATTATTTTAATGTAGAAAAAGGTATGGCATACCCTTCACTATCTTCTGTAGTATTTCGAGCGATTAATGAAAAAGAATTGATATCAGAAGAGATGAGACTCATCTACGTGGCATTAACACGTGCTAAGGAACAGCTTATCTTAATAGGAAGAGTTAAAG
Source organism: Staphylococcus saccharolyticus (assembly GCF_900458815.1). Lineage (NCBI taxonomy): Bacteria > Bacillati > Bacillota > Bacilli > Caryophanales > Staphylococcaceae > Staphylococcus > Staphylococcus saccharolyticus. The sequence goes on along the minus strand of NZ_UHDZ01000001.1, from coordinate 1,796,715 downwards.
ATGAAAAAGAATTATCACAATATGAGCAGTTAGCAATTTCAGGTACGCACATTGCTGTCAATGAGCGGCTTACAGCTACTCATCCATTTGTACTTATTTATAGTATTCTAGCGAAACATCAATCTTCATTATTACCAAATGAACATAAGTTTGAAAGTAGTATTGAAACGTTAGGTTCTGAAGTTCAGCCACGTGTAACGATTTCTATTGATCACTATGAAGATGTTTCTACAGAAGAGGTTATCTCTAAAAATGACTATAGATTAGTTAATGATATCAATCACCTTGATACTGGTAATGAAGAGGTTAAAACTAAAATTCATTATCAACTTACTTATGAATATCCATACCAAGATGATATAGTGAAACCTTCTAAACAATCAGTTTCTGAACTCAAGCGTCAGTTTGAAACTGAAGAAAGTGATACGAATTATGATCGTGTGAGACAATATCGTGTTGGAGTTGCAACATATGAGCGTCCGAAATTTTTAAGTCACAATAACAAAAGAAAAGCTAACGAAATCGGTACATTAATGCATACAGTTATGCAACATCTTCCTTTCAAAGAAGAGGGTATGGATAAAGAAGAACTTAATCAATATTTAGATGATTTAATCAATCAAAATATCATTGAAGATAATGCCAAACAAGATATTAAAATTAATGAAATTATGCAATTTATTGATAGTTCGCTTTATAAAGAAATTGCACAAGCAGATAAAATTTATACTGAATTACCTTTTGTTGTTAATCAAGCGAAAGTAGATCAATTAACCGAAGAAGATGGAGATGTATCAATTATTCAAGGTATGATTGATTTAATCTATAAAAAAGATGGACAATACTGCTTTGTTGATTATAAAACGGATGCTTTTAATAGAAGAAAGGGAATGACTGATGAAGAAATTGGACATCAACTTAAAAAGAAGTATAGCATTCAAATAAAGTATTATCGTAATACTTTAGAAACGATACTTAAACAGCCTGTGAAAGGTTACTTATACTTTTTTAAGTTTGGCAAGTTAGAAATTGATGTGTAACAAATTGTCGACTGATAATGCCATGTTGTTTATGAATATTAAGTAGTAATCGCATGGTAATTTTTAAGATAATGCACTCAAATTTTAATTACGAAATTTCTTAATTTTCTTACTTATATATTTGTTATTTGAACATAGATGTAGTTATAATATGTAATAAGATATAGATGAGGAGTTGATTATGAATGAAATTTCTATCATTCAAACACAATGACAGAACTTCATATGGTGTGAAAGTAAAACGTGAAGATGCTGTTTGGGATTTGCCAATGGTTTTTGCAGAGTTTGGTGAAGAAGATTTTAATCCTAAAACATTACTAGAAGGTTTACAACAAAACCAAACATTAGATTTTCAAGAACAAGTACGTAAAGCAGTTGTTGCAGCTGAAGATAGTGGTAGAGAAGAAAATTTCAAATTTTCATTTAAAGATATCGAATTTTTACCACCTGTAACTCCACTTAACAATGTAATTGCATTTGGACGTAACTACAAAGACCATGCTAGCGAATTAAATCATGAAGTTGATAGTTTATATGTATTTACTAAAGCGGCGTCATCTTTAACCGGAGATGAATCAACAATTCCTAATCATAAAGATATCACTGATCAGTTAGATTACGAAGGGGAATTGGGTATTGTAATTGGTAAATCGGGAGAGAAAATCCCTAAAGGTTTAGCATTAGATTATATATACGGTTATACAATTATTAACGACATTACAGATCGTACAGCTCAAAGCTCTCATGACCAGGCTTTCTTATCTAAAAGTTTAACTGGAGCATGTCCAATGGGTCCTTATATTGTTACGAAAGATGAACTACCCACGCCAGAGAATGTAAATATTGTGACTAAAGTAAATAATGATATTCGTCAAGATGGCAATACTGGTGAAATGATTTTAAAAATTGATGAACTTATCGAAAAAATTTCTAAGTATGTAGCATTACATCCTGGTGATATTATTGCTACAGGCACACCTGGTGGCGTAGGGGCAGGATTACAACCACCACAATTTTTACAACCAGGTGATGAAGTTAAAGTAACAATTGATAATATTGGAACATTAACGACTTATATTTCAGAAGAATAGCAACAAGTCAGGTTAAATTCGAAATATTCAAAGTATGTAATGACTACTACTACTAACAAAATAAAAATGCACCTACGAAGTGATGTGCACCCCAGAAGTTGGACTAAAAATCTAACTTAGTGGGGTGTATTTTTGCTACACGTATTCAAAGATGTTGAAAGTTCTAATGAAAATAAATGCTCACGTAACATCAAATACGATAATATAAGTTATGATAAACTAGAAAAATATATATGGGGGACAAGTATGCTACATGTCCATATTTTAAGTTGGGTATTGGCAATTATTTTGTTTATCGCAACTTATATGAATTATTCCAAGACACAAGGTGCATCACCTTATTATAAACCTTTACATATAGCATTAAGATTATTCATGTTATTAACTCTAATTTCTGGTTTTTGGGAATTAATTGAAGAGTTTATGGCTACTTCTCATGGTGATGGTAATCATATGTTATTAACGCTAAAAATGTTATGTGGTTTAGCGGTTATCTGATTAATGGAAATATCTATTGTCAGAAGAAAGAAAAAAGATCTAAGTCACAAATTCTTTTGGATTACAATTGTCTTAATTGTTATTACTATGGCAATAGACATTATTTTACCATGGGGTCCAATTTCGAAAATGTTCGGACTAGGATAGATTTTTAGACAATATTTAGACTGAAAATGATGAGTTTTACACTTTTTAGTTTAAAAATATGAATAAAAATTTAATCACCATTAATGAAGAACAATACATCGCCTTATTAAAGATAACAATAGCCATCTTTATAAGGCGATGATATTATAATTTTGCTTTACACCCAAATCATATTAATTAAATCTTTAGGGGGCTGTATGGAGGGCATAAGCAACTTCGAACTCTGTTAACTCATCAACTGTCATATGATTCATCATTGCCATAGATAAAATATCTATCCTTTTATCTATGCCTTGCTGTCCGACAGCAGCTGCACGTAAAAGTTTACGCGATTCTTTTTCATAGTAAACTCTTAAATGAATAGGTGAATTTCCTGGGTAATAACCAGCGTGTGCACCCCATGCAAGTGGAACTTGAGCTGGCAAATCAACATGTCGATAATGGGATGTAATGATATCACCTAAGGCATAAATATTAGGAATGTTTGTTTGGAAAGCATCATTGACTGGTATAAAACCACGGTCATCTAATTTTATATTTGAAGATTGAATGAAATTTGAATTTGGGTGTGTGCCAATACCTTCGATGATAAGATCATATGTCTCTATTTTACCTGAAGTAAAGGTAATTTGGTGTCCATCAATTTGACTGATTTCTTCATTTAATCTATAAGTAATGCCTCTTTTTTCTAACTCATCAATAATAGGTTGATTTATATCTTGGTCCATGAGTTTATTGATTTGTTTAGAACGATGAATTAATGTAACGTCTAAACCACGGTCATATAAATTTTCAAGAACTTCTAATGAAATATAACCTGCGCCTACCACAAGTGCACGGGTTGCTTGCTTTTCATTAATATACTTTTCAATGGCATCAGTATCTTCAAGATTTCTTAAAGTAAATGTTATTGGACTATCGAATCCTAAATGATTCGTACCTGCTCCTGGACTGAGGATAAGTGTGTCATAAGATTCTTCAAAAGTTTCATTAGTATGACGATTTAAGACAGTAATTGTATTTTTTTATAATTAATTGCTATGACTTCATGCTATGTTTTAACTGAAATGTACTTTTTGGCATCAAACTCCACTGGGGTATAAGCTAATACTTTACGACGATGATTTACTTTATTTCCAAGGTAATAAGGTAAGGCATAGTTGACAAAACTCATATCTCTATCTTTTTCAAAAACTACTATTTCACTCTTTTTATCTAAACGACGAATTTGACTTGCACAAGTTGCACCTCCTGCAACTGCACCAACAATTACAATTTTTCTCATAAAGTTACTCCTTTTTTATTTATATTCTCTATATTAAAAAAGGATGGCATTTCAAGGTCATTCCGTTCATAATTTAGTAATAACGTATTTTTAAGTCGAAAAAATCGTTTAAATAACGACCTATACCATCGTTATTATTATTATATGTAGTGTGATCAGCTATATCTTTTAATTCTTTTAAACCATTGTCCATAGCGATACCATAAGTGGCGAATTTAATCATCTCAATATCATTATCTTCATCACCAAAAGCAATAATATGTTTGTCATCAATGTTTAAATATTCCATAGCGTGCTTGATACCGCGTGCTTTATTAATACCGCGCTTGACGATTTCAATAACTGGGAATGGTGCTCCCCAACGACGATGCTCTATGTTTTCAGCATAGAAGTGTGTTAACATTTCTTTAATTTTAGGGATATTTTCCTCATCAGCTTCTACGAGTAGTGAGGTAGGTGCCTCTTTAAGATGATCAAGTAAATTACCCGTTTGTATTCGCGGATTACCCATTGAAAAACCCTCAAAAAGACGGGGATCATGGTTATTGATAAAGACATAATCTTTTACTTCTGCAATAATATTAGTTACATGAGATCGTTGTAATGCAGAAATAATATTTTTAGAGATTTCTATATCCAATACTTCATGAATGGTTTCAAAATCTTTTGCTTTAGGATGATGGACAAATGCACCATTGAAATTAACTACAGGTGTATCCATATTTAATTCATGATAGTAAATTTGGCTAGCTCTATAAGGTCTGCCTGTTGCTATCATGATATAATGTCCGCGCTGTTGTAATTCTGTTAATACTTGTTTGGTATAAGATGAGATTTCTTTATTGTCATTTAATAATGTTCCATCTAAATCTAAACAAATTAAATAAGGTTGCATAGATGTCTCCTTGTGTGAATAATAATCATGTATCAGTATCATAGCATTTTATTGGCGTTTTGTCGGATATTTGATATATTAGTGTAAAGAAATTTTAGAGAGGTGATACTGATGGAAGAAGCGTTAAAAGATAGTATCTTAGGAGCTCTTGAAATGGTAATAGACCCTGAATTAGGGATTGATATTGTTAATTTAGGTTTAGTATATAAAGTTGATGTTGATGATGAAGGATTATGTACAGTTGAAATGACATTAACGTCTATGGGGTGTCCTTTAGGACCACAAATCATTGATCAAATCAAAGGTGTGTTAGCTGAAATTCCTGAGATTTCAGAAACAGAAGTGAATATCGTGTGGAATCCACCTTGGAATAAAGATATGATGTCACGCTATGCAAAAATTGCATTAGGTGTTGGCTAAGTTTATAAGATTGATAAAAAAGAGTAGTGCACATTTTTAAATAAAAGTGTGAGGCTATTCTTTTTTTATACGTAATAAATTAAATTTAAATATTTGTTGTAGCTTCTTTTTTAATCGTAGTTAAGAATTTTTTAATAAATTCTAATTGCTATATAAATTGAATTGATGTTACAAATATATTATAATAAATAAAGCTTGCTATTTTTTATGGGAATGATAATTCTCACAATTAATGATTAATTAGTGCAAATTATTTAAAAAGTAATTAAGAAAAATAGGGTAATTTTGGCATAAGCTATTTAGAGACAGCAAGAAAAATTTAATGATAATAAATTAAGACAAATGTGTGTATCTATAATGAATAATTGTTGGAGTAATAGTTACTAGTCTAACGAAATTTGTTATTAATAGGGAAGAATGTTAAATGGAAAAAGAATTAAAGAAAGGTCATCGTCGTGGTAAAATGCGCTACATGCCTGGGCTTGATGGCTTGCGAGCGATTGCAGTTCTTGGGATTATTATTTATCATTTAAATAAAAAATGGCTTACCGGCGGTTTTTTAGGCGTAGATACTTTCTTTGTTATATCAGGATTTTTAATTACAAGTCTTTTGTTAAAAGAGTATGAAGAAACGGGAGTTATTAATCTTAAAGATTTTTGGTTACGACGAATTAAAAGGTTACTACCAGCTGTTTTAGCTTTGCTTATTATCGTTGGTTTAGCTACACTCATTTTTCAACCAGATAATATTGTAAAAGTTAAACATGATATTATAGCATCAATATTTTATGTGTCTAATTGGTGGTATATAGCCAAAGATGTTAACTATTTTGAACAATTTTCTTTTATGCCTTTAAAGCATTTATGGTCACTAGCTATTGAAGAACAGTTTTACTTATTCTTCCCAGCTATACTTATTACGCTCTTATTGACTTTAAAGAAAAAGAGAAATGTAGCGATTATATTTTGGATTATTTCATTAATTTCACTCTTGTTAATGGTTATCATTTCACAACTACATATAAATCATTCACGAGTTTATTTTGGAACCGATACAAGACTTCAGACATTATTATTGGGAGTTCTTTTAGCATTTATATGGCCACCATTTAAACTAAAAGCACAGCCACCTAAGACATTAAAAGCTGTCATTGATACAGCTGGAATTATTGGCATAGCATTTTTAATTTTATTGTTCTTTATTGTTGGTGATGAGGATGATTGGATTTATAATAGTGGATTCTATATTATTTCGGCTATGTCATTATTGATTATAGCGAGTGTTGTTCACCCAACTACATTAGTTTCAAAAGTACTAGGAAATCCACTGTTCGTATATATCGGTAAACGATCATATAGTTTGTATTTATGGCATTTTGCGGTAATAAGCTTTATCCATAGTTATTTTATTGACGGTCAGATACCTGTTTATGTCTATGTAGTAGATATCATCTTAACAGTAGTATTAGCAGAATTATCTTATAAATATGTTGAAACGCCATTTAGAAAACGAGGTATTAAGGCGTTTACTATTAAAAAGCGATTTAAACCTCAATTTATTAGAACAATGGTAACGATTCTTTTAGCATTACCGCTTATTCTAATATTAGCAGGAGCTTTTGATAAATTAGGTAAAGATAATATTTCAAATAAAGAACAATCCTTTAATACGAATGAATCTGACCAATATCTAATTCACATGATACCTATAGATAACATTACATTAACTGGTGATGGTAAAACTAAAGAAGGTAAGGATAAAGATGATGTTTATACGAATATTAAGCCACTGTTAATCGGGGATTCCGTGATGGTTGATATTGGAGAGCAATTTAAATCTAGAGTTCCTAAAGCTAACATTGATGGTAAAGTAGGAAGAAATCTTTATCAAGCACTTCCTTTAGTTGACAGTAACTATAAACATTACAATAAATCATCAGACCAAGTTGTTTTGGAATTGGGTACAAATGGTGATTTTACGAAAGAACAATTAGATAACTTAATCGATAAATTTGGTAAGGCACAGGTATATCTCGTCAATACCAGAGTAACAAGATCTTATGAAGGTCATGTTAATAAATTGATGGCTCAAGCAGCAAAAGATAAGAAAAATGTCACACTTGTTGACTGGTATAGTCGTTCAGAAGGACATACAGAATATTTTGCACCTGATGGTATTCATCTTGAAAATTCAGGTGTAGAAGCACTTACAGACGAAATATTAAAAAATATGAAGAAGAATTAATACATTTAAAGAACTAAGGCTTAATAGTTGAATATAAAAGTGATAGGTAATATAATAAAATTAAGGTCAAAGAAAGTCAAAGTCAAATTGACGAACTTTTGATCTACTCTCAATGATAGAGGTGAAGTAATTTGGATATCAATCAAATGACATATGCTGTTCAAGATGCTTTACAAAAAGCTGTTGAGGTCAGTAAAGAATGCGAATTGCAAAATATTGAAAGTGAAGCTTTATTAAAAGCATCAATTGAAGAAAATGATAGTTTATTTAAAAGTATTTTAGAAAGAGCAAATATTGATATTAATCAACTCGTAAAAGCATACGACAATAAATTAAACAATTATCCTAAGGTACAAGGTGATAATGTACAATATGGACAATTTATAAGTCCTAAAACGAATGAATTATTGAACAAAGCAAAAAGCTATATGAAAGACTATGAGGACGAGTTCATCTCTATGGAACATTTGCTTAGAGCTGCAGTGGATAGTGATGAAACAACTCAGAAATATATAGGTAATAAATCTGAAGTAATAAAAGAAATTATAACTAAAGTAAGAGGGGAAAATCACGTGACATCACAAAATCCAGAAGTTAATTATGAAGCTTTAGAAAAATATGGCCGTGACTTAGTAGAAGAAGTTCGTCAAGGTAAAATGGACCCTGTTATTGGCAGAGATGAAGAAATCCGTAACACTATTCGTATCTTAAGCCGTAAAACTAAAAATAATCCTGTCTTAATTGGTGAACCTGGTGTAGGTAAAACGGCTATTGTTGAAGGATTAGCACAACGTATTGTACGCAAAGATGTGCCTGAATCATTAATAGATAAAACTATTTTTGAACTTGATTTAAGTGCATTAGTTGCGGGGGCAAAATATAGAGGTGAATTCGAAGAACGTTTAAAAGCTGTATTAAAAGAAGTTAAAGAATCTGAAGGACGCATTATTTTATTTATTGATGAAATTCATATGTTAGTTGGTGCAGGTAAAACTGATGGTGCAATGGATGCAGGTAATATGTTAAAACCAATGCTAGCACGTGGTGAATTACATTGCATTGGCGCAACAACTTTAAATGAATACCGTGAATATATCGAAAAGGATTCAGCATTAGAGCGTCGTTTTCAAAAAGTTGGAGTAAGCGAACCAGATGTTGAGGATACAATTTCAATTTTACGTGGCTTGAAAGAACGTTATGAAGTATATCATGGTGTACGTATTCAGGACCGCGCACTCGTTGCAGCAGCTGAATTATCAGATAGATATATTACTGATAGATTCTTGCCAGACAAAGCAATTGATTTGGTTGACCAAGCTTGTGCCACTATCCGCACAGAAATGGGTTCAAACCCAACTGAGTTAGACCAAGTCAATCGTCGCGTAATGCAATTAGAAATTGAAGAGAGTGCATTAAAAAATGAATCTGATAATGCTAGTAAACATCGTTTAGAAGAATTACAAGAAGAACTTTCTAATGAGAAAGAAAAACAAGCTTCACTACAATCTCGTGTAGAACAAGAAAAAGAAAAAATTGCGAAAGTACAAGAAAAACGTGCTGAATTAGATCGTAGTCGACAAGCACTTGAAGATGCTCAAATGAAAGGCAATCTTGAAAAAGCAGCCGAGTTACAATATGGTACAATTCCTCAATTAGAGAAAGAATTGAAAGAATTCGAAGAAGCATATCAAGATGAGACAGGCGAAGATAGTGAAAGAATGATTCGTGAGGTCGTTTCTGATGAAGAAATAGGAGATATCGTTAGTCAATGGACAGGTATTCCAGTTTCTAAACTTGTTGAAACAGAAAGAGAAAAATTATTAAGTTTAAGTGATATTCTTCATCAACGTGTTGTTGGTCAAGACCAAGCTGTAGATTTAGTGTCTGATGCAGTAGTCAGAGCACGTGCTGGAATTAAAGATCCTAATAGACCAATTGGTAGTTTCCTATTCTTAGGTCCTACAGGTGTAGGTAAAACTGAACTAGCTAAATCTTTAGCATCGTCATTATTTGATTCTGAAAAACACATGATTCGAATCGATATGAGTGAATATATGGAAAAACACGCTGTATCCCGTTTAATTGGTGCACCTCCTGGCTATGTTGGACATGATGAGGGTGGTCAATTAACTGAAGCAGTGAGACGTAATCCATATTCAGTTATCTTATTAGATGAAGTTGAAAAAGCACATAGCGATGTATTCAATGTGTTACTTCAAATCTTGGATGAAGGTCGATTAACTGATTCCAAAGGACGTAGTGTGGACTTTAAAAATACTATCATCATTATGACAAGTAATATCGGTTCACAAGTTTTACTTGAAAATGTTAAAGATGCTGGAGAAATCAGTGAAAGTATAGAAAAAGCCGTCATGGATAGTCTTCACGCATTCTTTAAACCAGAAATTTTAAATCGTATGGATGATATTGTGTTATTTAAACCATTATCAATCAATGATATGAGTATGATTGTAGATAAAATCTTAACTCAATTAAACATCAGATTATTGGAGCAACACATTTCAATTGAAGTATCTGATGAAGCTAAAAAATGGTTAGGTGAAGAAGCATATGAACCACAATTTGGCGCTAGACCACTAAAACGTTTTGTACAACGTCAAATTGAAACGCCACTTGCTCGTATGATGATAAAAGAAAGCTTGCCAGAAGGTACTATAATTAAAGTTGATTTAAATGATAATAGAGACTTAGATTTTAAAGTTGAAAGAACTATGGACTAATATAAATTTATAACAACTCAAGAGAGTGATAATAGTATCACTCTCTTGAGTTTTTTACATATAAGTAGTCAAACGCATAGGGGAATACTCTGTTTATCAATCACATTAAAAACTATTTAATCAAATATATAGTTGTATAATTAGTGAATATCATGATAATTAACTGGAAAATTCAGGGAAAGTGTCTTCGCCTATGAAGATGAAAAAATAAGCGTGTTAACTAAAAATAGTGGTTAACACGCTTAATTATTTAATAAATTACGATTCGTATTGGTTTAAGCCTTTGTTTGGTTTAAGTATTGGATCTAAAATAGCTACAATAATTGTAAAGATAACAGCTATGATAATAGGGTTAATTACATTTAGAGCTGGTCCGCTATTCAAGCTATTCAATACGAAGTTGACCATTTCGAGCAATAAAACTGCCCATATAAATGTCATGAGGTATCTCATTGTAATAACCTCCACTTGTTTATTCGTTACCTCTATTTTAAGTGATATAGAATCATTTGTATAGTATAAATCAATATATAAATGATTATTCATATTTGTTCATTAAAGAAGATGAGATTAAAATTTGTTAAAATAATCTTAAGAAAAATTTACCGGCGTAAAAAGTATCTCTGCTTGAGTTTAAAAATATGAATATGTTAAATTAATACCTGGTATTAAAAATTTATTTTAAGAAGGTGTACGACCATGAACGTGGGTATTAAAGGTTTCGGAGCTTATGCTCCGAAGAATATTGTAGATAATGCCTATTTTGAGCAATTTTTAGAAACATCAAATGAATGGATTTCTAAAATGACTGGTATCAAAGAAAGACATTGGGCGGATGAGGATCAAGACACATCTGACTTAGCGTATAACGCAAGTTTAAAAGCCATTGAAGATGCAGGAATTAAACCTGAAGATATAGATATGATTATTGTAGCTACAGCAACTGGAGATATGCCATTCCCAAGTGTAGCTAATACTTTACAAGAAAGATTAGGAACTGGCAAAGTTCCGACTATGGATCAATTAGCAGCATGTTCTGGTTTCATGTACTCAATGATTACTGCGAAACAATATATTCAATCAGGTGACTATAAACATATTTTAGTTGTGGGTGCTGACAAATTATCTAAAATTACCGATTTAAAAGATCGTTCAACTGCTGTGTTGTTCGGCGATGGTGCTGGTGCAGTAGTCATGGGTGAAGTTTCTGAAGGTCGTGGTATCATTAGCTATGAAATGGGTTCTGACGGTAGTGGTGGAAAATATTTATATCTAGATAAAGAAACTGGAAAATTAAAAATGAATGGTAGAGAAGTATTCAAATTCGCTGTTAGAATTATGGGTGATGCTTCAACTCGTGTGGTAGATAAAGCCGGTTTAACTTCAGATGACATTGACTTATTTATTCCACATCAAGCAAATATTCGAATTATGGAATCTGCAAGAGAGAGATTAGGTATAGAAAGAGAAAAGATGAGTGTTTCTGTAGATAAATATGGTAATACCTCAGCAGCTTCTATACCATTAAGTATTAATCAAGAATTACAAAATGGAAAAATTAAAAATGACGATACTTTAGTCTTAGTTGGGTTCGGTGGAGGCCTAACTTGGGGCGCAATCGTTATTAAATGGGGAAAATAGGAGGATAACGTATGAATGAAAATAATAGAGTTGTTATAACGGGTATCGGAGCCTTATCTCCAATCGGTAACGATGCTAAAACGACATGGGAAAATGCATTAAAAGGAGTTAATGGTATTGATAAAATTACGAGAATTGATACTGAACCTTACAATGTACACCTTGCTGGTGAATTAAAAGATTTCAATATTGAAGATTATATTGATAGAAAAGAAGCACGTCGCATGGATCGGTTTACTCAATACGCAGTTGTAGCTGCAAGAGAAGCGGTTAACGATGCTAAATTAGACATTAATGAAAATACTGCTGATCGTATTGGTGTATGGATTGGCTCTGGTATTGGGGGAATGGAAACGTTTGAAACTGCACATACGACTCTTGTAGAAAGAGGACCACGTCGTGTAAGTCCATTCTTCGTGCCTATGTTAATTCCTGACATGGCTACTGGACAAGTGTCAATTGATTTAGGAGCTAAAGGTCCTAATGGTTCAACTGTAACAGCGTGTGCTACAGGTACTAACTCTATTGGTGAAGCGTTTAAAATTATACAACGTGGTGATGCTGATGCCATGATTACAGGCGGTACAGAAGCGCCTATTACACACATGGCAATTGCTGGATTCAGTGCTAGTCGTGCACTATCTACAAATGATAATGTAAAAACAGCTTGTCGTCCATTCCAAGAAGGCCGTGATGGTTTTGTCATGGGAGAAGGTGCAGGTATAGTAGTGCTTGAATCTTTAGAATCTGCTAAAGCACGTGGTGCTGAAATTTATGCTGAAGTGGTTGGCTACGGTTCTTCGGGAGATGCACATCACATTACTGCACCAGCTCCAGAGGGCGAAGGTGGTTTTAGAGCAATGCAAGCTGCTTTAGATGATGCTGGTATTGATGCGAAAGATGTTCAATATCTTAATGCCCATGGTACAAGCACACCAGTTGGTGATTTATTTGAGGTTCAAGCAATCAAAAATACATTTGGCGATGCCACAAAATCTCTAAAAGTAAGTTCTACTAAGTCTATGACTGGACATTTGTTAGGTGCTACAGGTGGTATAGAAGCTATCTTCTCTGCTTTATCTATTAAAGATTCTAAAATCGCACCAACGATTCATGCTGAAACTTCAGACCCAGAATGTGATTTAGACTTTGTGCCAAATAAAGCAGAAGATTTAGATATTACTTACGCAATGAGTAATAGTCTAGGTTTTGGTGGTCATAACGCAGTTTTAATTCTAAAAAAATTCGAAGACTAAATAAAACGAAATTAGTTTCTGAATATATAATATTTAACGGTTGGTGATTAAATTTTTACTTACCATTAACTTTTATATTATAGATAAAATTATGCAATTTTTTATTATATTAGTCGTCTGTTTTGCCAATTTAACAAAAAATTTAAAGCTCACATAATTAATCTATAAGTTTGAGGATTGGATTATCTTAAGTTTGAAATAAATTCTAAACTCAAACATACATTTTGATAAGTCAATAGCTAGAGAAATAAGTAAGAAAAAGAAATAAATTAATGAAGATAATACTTCAAATTCTTGTTAAAGGATTTGGAGTATTTTTATGTTTTTGATTGTATGAATTGTAATTATTTTTTACTTTAATAATTAATATAGAAATATAAAATATATAATGACGGAATATTCTAAAAACTAACTTGTAATAAAAATTTTTAATAGTAAACTGATAAAAGCAACTAAGAATTAACAGGAGGATAATTAATGAAAAAATGTTTTAAGTATTTAACTTTACTTTTAGTAATTATATTAGTACTTCTTAGTGGTTGTGGAAAAGGGAAACAAGATGTAGATATTAAAGATGCAAGTGAAACAGATACTTTTAATCACAAAGGTGGTATCCTTAAAGTTGGTATGCCAGCTGCACCATCAGGTGTATATTCTTCTATTTTTAAGTTCTGAACATTCAGACGCTACAGTAGAAGGTTATTTTAATGAAGGTTTAATCAAAGTAGATAAAAAAGTTAAATCTAAAGCATTTATTGCATCTTGGAAGGACATTGATCTAGGAAAGAAAATTGAGTTCAAAATTAAAAAAGGTATTAAATGGCACGATGGTAATGAGTTAACTATTGATGACTGGATTTATACTTTAGAAGTTTTAGCTAATAAAGATTATTCAGGAAGCTATTATCCCTTCAATTGAAAATATCAAAGGTGCAAAAGAGATGCATAATGGTGATGCAGATCATTTGAGTGGTATTAAGAAGAAAGATAAATATACTATGGAAGTTACATTTGATAAAAAGAAAGTGAATTATTTAACTGGTTTTATTTCAGGACCTTTATTAAGTAAAAAATATTTAAGTGACGTACTGGTTAAAGATTTAGCAAAATCAGATAAAATTCGTAAACATCCAATTGGTATTGGACCATATAAAGTGAAGAAAATTGTTCAAGGTGAAGCTATTCAATTAGAACGCTTTAATGACTATTGGCAAGTTAAACCATCATTAGAAAAAATTGAATTAAAAGTTATCGATCAACCTCAAATGATTAAAGCACTTGAAAAAGGTGATATTGACTTAGTAAATGATGCAACAGCACCTATGGCTAAAGAAGCTAAAAAATCTAAAGAAAATATTAAAGTTTTATCAACTCCGAGTCTTGAGTATGCAGTGATCGGATTTGTCTCTCACGATTATGATAAAGCGAAAAATAAAACTGGCAAAGTTCGTCCAAAATATGAAAATAAAGAATTAAGACAAGCGCTCATGTATGCTATCGATAGAAAAAATGGATTAATGCATACTTTAATGGTTACGGAAGTGAAATTAATTCGTATGTGCTATCCACTGAATGGATAGCAGCTGACGCTAAAGATTTAAATGATTATAAATATAATCCAGAAAAAGCTAAAAAAATTCTAGATAAAATAGGCTATAAGGATAAAGATGGCGATGGCTTTAGAGAAGATCCAAAAGGAAAACCATTTGTTATTAACCTCAAACATTACGCTGGTTCGAACCCAACATTTGAACCACGTACGGCTGCAATAAAAGATTTTTGGGAAAAAGTAGGACTTAAAACAAAAGTTAAATTAGTTGAATTTGGAAAATATAACGACGATTTAGCAAACGCATCTAAAGATATAGAAGTTTACTTCAGATCTTGGGCAGGTGGAATTGATCCAGATCCATCAGATTTATATCATAATGATAGACCGATGAATGAAATGCGTACAGTTTTACCAAAATCAGATAAATTACTAGATGATGCCTTAGATTTTGATAAATTTGGAAAAGATGAGAAAAAACGTAAGGATTTATATGTACAATGGCAAAAATATATAAACGAAGAGTTACCTGCGTTACCAATGTTACAAATGAAGTCAATTAGCATAGTTAATGATAAAATTCACAACTACGATATTGAAATCGGAAATGATAAAGATTTATATCAATTAACTAAGATTGATTAACTTTTGATGAATCTCAACTGATGTCGAGGTTTATTTTTAAGGAGGAATAAAATGAATCATCATCTTTTAGAAGTTAAAGAACTTGAAACATCACTTTTGATAGATAAGCAGTGGTATCCAACAGTCGATAATGTGAGTTTTAAATTAGAAAAAGGTGAAGTTTTAGGGGTAGTTGGTGAGTCTGGTTGTGGTAAATCGATATTAAATAAATCTATTATCAAGTTGCTACCAAATAAAATTTCTAAAATTACTCATGGAGAAGTTATTTTTGAAAGAAAAAGAATAGATCAGTGTAGTGAAAAAGAATATTTGGAAATCAGAGGGAAAGATATTGGAATGATTTTCCAAGAACCTATGACTGCCTTGAACTCAGTATTTAAAATAAAAAATCAACTTATTGAAAGCATATTAGTTCATAAGAAAAAATCTAAAAAAGATGCATATATTAAGGCTAAAGAATTACTGTTAAAAGTTGGTATCTCTAGGCAAGAGGAAGTATTAAATAGTTACCCCGCATCAACTTTCCGGTGGGATGAGACAACGTGTCATGATAGCTATGGCAATGTTCACCAAAATTACTTATTGCTGATGAACTTACGACGGTATTAGATGTAACTATTCAAGCTCAAATTTTAGAACTATTAAAAACAATTCAGAAGGACACAGAAATGTCTATTATTTTAGTTACACATGATCTGAGTGTAGTTTCTGAGTTTTGCGATAAAGTCATGGTAATGTATGCAGGTCAAATGGTTGAATACGGAAAATTAGATGAAATACTTAAAAAACCTAAGCACCCTTACACGAAAAAATTATTGAAAAGCATTCCTACATTAGAAGATGAACGTGATAGATTAGATACTATTGAAGGTATAGTGCCATCGATTACTGAATTCCAATTAAATAAATGTAGATTTGCTAATAGATGTACGGAAAAAATAGGAATTTGCAATACAACTTGTCCAAATATAAGGAATATCGATCAGTCACTCGTGCGATGCCATTTATATCAAAGCCAAAGTGGGGAAAAACATCATGAATAACGTATTAGAAGTTAAAAAAGTTAAAAAGTATTATGAATTGAAAACAGGATTATTTCAAAAGCGTCAATATGTTAAAACTGTAGATGATGTCACATTTTCTATTGAAGAAGGACAGACATTTGGTTTAGTAGGTGAATCTGGTTGTGGAAAATCAACGATTGGGAAAACAATTGTGAGATTAGAAAACGTAACTTGTGGAGAAATCAAAATATGTGGAGAGAATATTACACATATAAAAGGAAAAAATTAAGAGAAGCACGTCAAAATTTTCAAATGATATTTCAGGATCCATATGCTTCATTAAATCCTATGCAAATGGTAGGGAACATCATTGCAGAACCATTACTTAATTATAGAAAAATAACAAAGTGCGAATTGAAAAGTGAAGTTATGCATCTATTAAGCTGTGTCGGATTAAATGAAGATGCTTATTATAAGTACGCTCATGAATTTTCTGGTGGTCAAAGGCAACGTATTGGAATAGCAAGAGCTTTGGCTTTAAGAGCAAAACTTATAGTTGCTGACGAACCCGTTACGTTAGTGCATTAGATGTATCTGTACAATCACAAGTATTAAATATTTTAAAGGATTTACAAGATGAATTTAAATTAAGTTATTTATTGCACATGATTTAAGTGTTGTAAAACATATTAGTGATGTAATAGGTGTGATGTATTTAGGAAATATGGTTGAGATAGCCTCGCATAAAGAAATTTATGATGAACCGTTACATCCATATACGCAAGCATTAATTTCTTCAATACCACAATTTAATCAAGAGAAAAAAGATAGAGTTATACTTCAGGGAGAATTACCTTCGGCGAGTCATCCACCTAAGGGATGCCCATTCCAAACCAGATGCCCGTTAGTTCAGGAAAAATGTAAAATAGAAAAACCAAAATTAGTAGAGCTTCATAAAGGTCATCAAGTTGCTTGTTTTTATTCACAAAAATTAGGGAGTGCTGCTAATGATTAAATTAATACTTAAAAGATTAGGACTTAACGATTCAATCCCTAAGCAATATATTAGATGGGCGAATAATATTGTATATGGAGATTTTGGAGAGTCAATAAAATACAAGAGACCAGTAATGGATCTTGTGAAAGAAAGATTGCCAAATACTATTTTGTTAGGAACTGTAAGTTTGATCATAACTTATATGATTTCTTTTACATTGGGTGTTATTTCTGGAAGGTATTCTTATACTATTAGTGACTATTCAATTCAAGTGTTTAACTATGTGATGTTAGCAATACCTTCATTTATTGCAGGTGTTTTTGCAATATTTTTCTTTGCGTTTCAATTGAATTTATTTCCATTTCAAGGTTCTGTAGATATCAATATAAAAGAGGGGACGCTTGATTACTATATCAATAAGCTCTATCACACTATTTTGCCAGCAACAACATTGGGAGTATTATCAACTGCAGGATATATCCAATATTTACGTAATGACATTATTGAAAATTCTCAGGAAGATTACGTGTTAACAGCACAGTCGAAAGGTTTTTCTACAAATAAAATATATTTAAAACATATTTTAAGAAAGTCATTAATTCCAATAATAACTTTTTTAGGTGCAGATAAGTATTTTAGGTGGTGCCGTTATAACAGTATAGGTAAATTATTTTTAGAATCAGTAACTGGGCAAGATTATCCCGTGATGATGGCTATGACCCTATTTTTCTCATTTCTAGGATTATTAGGCAATTTAATTTCAGATATTACATATGGTTTTGTGGATCCAAGGATACGCAGTAATTGAGGAGGAGGTATCTCATATGAAGAAAAAATCCTATTCACCATTTGTTATTTCAATGAAAAAGTTTTACCGTAATAAAATAGCTATGATTTCTCTATCTTTTCTATTATTAGTTGCAATTATTTCAATTATAGGCCCCATTCATAGCACCTTTACCTATTAATAAACAAGACTTACTCAATATTAAAGGAGATATGTCAGTTGAAAACCTTTTAGATACAGACGCCGGTGGAAGGGACAATTTTAGTAGACTTTTATATGCCGGTAGAATTTCATTAGCTATAGGTTTCACTTCAACAATTGGTATGCTTTTAATTGATATTTCAATTGGAGTGATTTCAGGTTACTTTGGAGAGATTATAGATACGTTATTAATGAGAGTAACAGAATTTGTAATGTTATTTCCTTTCCTTATTTTTGCAATAGTATTAAATGCTGCATTAGGAGATAAAATCAAAAATCCATATGGCTCTGCGATTATTTTAGTATTCGTAATTATAATATTGAGCTGGGGAGGTATTGCTAGACTGGTGAGAGGAAAGGTATTATAAAAAAAGAAAATGAATACTTTTTAGCCGCTCAATCAATAGGAACACCTACATATAAAATTATATTAAAACACTTACTATCCACTATACTAAGTGTCGTGATAGTACAAGCAACATTAACATTTGCTGGAATGATCGTCGTTGAATCTGGGTTGAGTTTTTTAGGTTTCGGTATTAGTAAGTTTATCCCCTCATGAGGAAATATGCTTAGTTATGCTCAAGAAGGTGATGTATTAAGTGGAAAACCATGGATTTGGATGCCACCAGCAATAATGATTACATTAACGATATTAAGTATTAATTTTGTAGGTGAAGGACTAAAAGATGTGTTTAATCCTAAAGGTAGAAAATAAAAAGGGAGACAAAATTTTGGCTCCTTTTTTATCTTTTTCGACCTAAGCCCATTGCTTTTTCCATTTTTTTCAATGTTTTAAATGAAGCTTTATGCGCTTTTTCTTTACCTTTATCTAAGATATCATCCAGTTCTTCAGAGTTATAAAACCTCTCATATTTTTCTTGGAAGTTAATCAAGAAATCTTTAACAATTTCAGCTAAATCTCCTTTAAACTTACCATATCCTTCACCTTCATATTTTGTTTCGATATCTTTAATAGGTTCATCAGTTAACCCTGAGTATATGGACAACAGATTAGAAATACCTGGTTTATTTTCACGGTCGAATTTAATGGCACCGTCGGAGTCAGTAACCGCACTTTTAATTTTCTTAGCTGCTACGTTAGGCTCATCTAATAGTGAAATAAAATTCTTTTGATTATCATCACTCTTACTCATCTTCTTAGTAGGGTCTTGTAAACTCATTACACGTCCACCTATTTTTGGCATACGAATTTCTGGTTTGACTAAAACATAGTTGTATCTACTATTAAATCGATCTACAAGATTACGTGTAAGCTCCATATGTTGTTTTTGGTCATCGCCAACTGGAACAATATTGGTATTATAAATAACAATATCTGCAGCCATTAAAGGTGGATATGTTAAAAGTCCTGCAGGTACGACATCTACACGCTTTTGAGCTTTATCTTTAAATTGTGTCATACGTTCAAGCTCGCCTATAGAAGCAATTGTTGTAAGCATCCAACCAGCTTGCACGTGTGCAGGAACTTCAGATTGAATAAAGAGAGTTGATTTATCTGAATCAATTCCTGAAGCTAAATAAATTGCTGCTAGTTGCCGAATTTGTTTACGTAATTTCAATCGATCTTGTGGAACCGTAATTGCATGCTGGTCAACGATACAGAAATAACATTCATAGTCATTTTGAACATCTACGAATTGTTTTAAAGCACCGATATAGTTACCAATTGTAGGGATACCACTCGGTTGAATTCCTGAAAATAAAGTTTCCATATGAGATGCCTACTTTCTAATTAGTATTGTTTAGGTAACATTATAACAGTATTTCGTTAAATTGTAAGTTGTGTTAGAATAATAGTTAAATGGGTATACACTATAAGGTAGGTACATATTTTACCTATTTTAAGATTTCTCAGAATTATGAGGATTTTCTCATTTAATTTTAATCTTAGGTATTTATAATAATAAGTGTAAGATTAAGAAAGCCAAAAAATTCAATTTCTTTAATCAATAACTAATTTAAAAAATAATGAATTTAATTCATTCTATAGGAGAGTGAGATGTATGGTAACATTATTTACTTCACCAAGTTGCACATCTTGCCGTAAAGCGAAAGCATGGTTACAAGAACATGACATTCCATATACGGAGCGTAACATTTTTTCTGAACATTTAACAATTGATGAAATTAAACAAATTTTAAAAATGACTGAAGATGGAACAGATGAAATTATTTCAACTCGATCTAAAACATATCAAAAATTGAATGTAGATATTGATTCATTACCACTTCAAGATTTATATTCAATTATTCAAGATAATCCAGGCTTATTACGTCGTCCAATTATTTTAGATGACAAACGTTTACAAGTTGGATATAACGAGGATGAAATCAGACGTTTCTTACCAAGAAAAGTACGTACGTTCCAATTACAAGAAGCGCAACGTTTAGTTGACTAATAACTATGTCATTGATAACTTTACTAAAAGATACTAACAACACTATTGTCTTTAATAGTGTTGTTTTTTGTGTCAAATGACTTTGTAGAGAAAGAGTTTTCTTGGCGTCAAATTAGGGAATATGTTAATATGGAAATCCTAAAGAAAATAGTTAAAATTAATCAAACAAATAGATTGTAATTTATATTCCGTTCTAATACAATATGGTTACTATTCATCGACTGTAAGGAGTGAGATGATATGAGAATAGAACGTGTTGATGATACAACAGTTAAATTGTATATAACCTATGGCGACATAGAAGAACGTGGTTTTAGTCGTGAAGATTTATGGAGTAACCGTAAACGCGGTGAAGAGTTCTTTTGGTCAATGATGGATGAAATCAATGAAGAAGAAGATTTTGTTGTTGAAGGTCCTTTATGGATTCAAGTACATGCTTTCGAAAAAGGTGTGGAAGTTACTATCTCTAAATCTAAAAATGATGACGCGATGAACATGTCAGATGATGATACTAATAATCAATTTGATGATCAAGTGAATGAGTTATTAGCTCAAACATTAGATGGAGAAGAAAGTTTAGATGATTTATTTGAACAACGTAATCAACAAAAGAAAAATAGCAACAACAATGATAGACAACGCACACGTAAACCTTCTAATGTTAGAAATATCATTGTAAAATTTGAAGATTTAGAAAGTGTTATTAATTATGCACATCGCAATAATCAAAATACAACTGAATTTGAAGATTTATTATACATGATTGATAATCAATATTATTACTCAATCCATTTTGATGATTCTGTTTCTCAAGAGGAAATTAACGATAGCTATAGTCAATTATTAGAATTTGCCTCCCCAACAGATAAGACAGAAATATATTTAAATGACTACGGTAAAATTATTATGAGTCATAATGTAACATCTCAAGTTCGTAGATATTTCACAGACTCAGAAGAATAAATCGATTGTTTTTAAGCAAGGCGCTGATAAGGCCTTGTTTTTTATTTTCAAAGTAAAAATATGAGAAACTTCGTTATTAATAATGAGGTGAATTTATGTTAGTAACAATGAATCAAGACGGACAAAGAATCCTTGCCAAGAATGCTAGTAAGTGTCAACACTATGTTTGTCCTTATTGTAAGAGTAGCGTAGTATTTAAACATGGATGTTCCATGCTTCCTCATTTTGCTCATAAAGGAAGAACTAAGCATAAATGTATAAAAACAGATATCGCTCAACACTATCATTTAAAATTGTATTTATCACAAGCATATCGTCGATTAAATCGTCATGTTCAAATCGAGCCATATTTTGCTGAAATTTCACAATATCCAGATATTGTTGTCGATTCTCATTATGCTATAGAGGTTCAATTGTCTAAAATAAATGTTTCTCAAATTATACATAGAACATTAGGCTTAAATAGTATCGGATTAGAGGTTTATTGGTTGATTGATGATATCTGTCGAAGAAAAAGTTATTTAGAGTTAACTCAATTTCAAAGCTCTTTTATAAACACTGTTAGTCGAACGTTGATAACTTGGAATTCTGCAGATTCGTCAATGATTCTTTATAGTCAAATTCAAAATATAAGTGGTAAAAAGTTTGTAGCGAAGAGGAGTTATTTAATAATTGTGAAGGAAGACAAATCCAAACATATAAATTATCTAAAAAACAGATTTTACTATATACAAACAAGTGTAGAAGAATTAATTCTGTATTAGAGTCAATCTTAAGTGCAATGTATCAGTTAAAGATATATGATGAAGAAGTTTGTACGCGCATAGGATTTATAGTACCAAATCAAATATACATTTTATCTTATCCTATTGAATGGCAGTTACAATATTTATTGTTAAAAGATAATTATAATAATACTGATGTTAGTAAACAATTGTTGCTAAAAGTTAAATTTAGAAGTTTTGCATCTGTTAAATATAATCGACTTAATATTTTAAAGGGCTTAATCAGCAATTTGAAGAATTATATTTTAGAGGATGCTTAAACGTGCAAAAATGATGTTAAAATGAGAAAATTAAGCTATTGATATAATCAAGGAGGTTTACTATATGAGTCAACAATTAACAAGAGAAGAACAAGAACGTAAATATCCTCAATACACTTGGGATCTAACTACTATATTTGACAGTGATGAAGCATTCGAAACAGCTTTTAAAGAGGTTGAAAGTGAATTAGGTAAAGAAGAACAATTTAAAGGTCAATTAGAGGAAAGTGCACAAAAGCTTTATGAAGCTTTAAGTTTAGAAGATGAAATCGGTACTAAATTAGAGAAAGTATATGTCTACGCACATTTAAAGCAAGACCAAGATACTGCCAATGATAAATATACTGGTTTAGAAGCTCGAGCGCATCAACTAGTGATTAAATTTAGTTCAGCTTGGAGCTTTTTAGTACCTGAAATATTACAATTAGACGAATCAACGATTAAATCTTTTATTGAATCTAATGAGCAATTAAAACAATATGAGTTTGATTTGAAATTAATAAATGAAAAACGCCCTCATATTTTAGATGCTGATACTGAAAAATTACTTACTGAAGCACAAGATGCATTATCAACACCATCAAATGTGTATGGTATGTTTAGTAATGCAGATTTAGAGTTCGAAGATGCTGTCGATAAAGATGGTGAGTCACATCCATTGACGCAAGGTACATTTATCAAATATTTAGAGTCAGACGACCGTCAACTAAGAGAATCTGCATTTAGAAACGTTTATAAAGCGTATGGAGCACATAATAATACTCTAGGCGCCACTTTAGCTGGAGAAGTAAAGAAAAATGTATTTAATGCTATAACTCATAACTATAGTTCAGCACGTGAACGTGCATTGAGTAATAATCATATACCTGAAGGGGTTTATGATAATTTAGTTAAAACAGTGCATAAATACCTTCCTTTACTACACAGATATACTCAACTAAGAAAAGAATTATTAGGTATAGATGATTTAAAAATGTATGATTTATATACACCATTAGTCAAAGATGTAAAATTTGAAATGCCTTATGAAAAAGCTAAAACATGGATGCTTAAAGCTCTTGAACCAATGGGTGACGAGTATTTAAGAGTTG
Source organism: Staphylococcus saccharolyticus (assembly GCF_900458815.1). Classification (NCBI taxonomy): domain Bacteria; kingdom Bacillati; phylum Bacillota; class Bacilli; order Caryophanales; family Staphylococcaceae; genus Staphylococcus; species Staphylococcus saccharolyticus. The sequence continues at coordinate 1,772,751 of NZ_UHDZ01000001.1, read as the reverse complement.
TTAAAGAAGGATTGGAGAATCGTTGGGTAGACGTATTCGAAAATAAAGGTAAACGTTCAGGTGGATACTCATCAGGCGCTCATTTAACGAATCCATTTATTTTATTAAATTGGACAGATACTGTATCTGATCTATATACACTTGTGCATGAATTTGGACATTCTGCTCATAGTTATTTTAGTCGTCAAAACCAACCATCTAACTTAAGTGATTACACTATATTTGTTGCTGAAGTCGCATCAACTTGTAATGAAGCACTTTTAAGTGATTATATGGATAAGCACTTAGATGATGAACGTCGTTTATTATTACTCAATCAAGAATTAGAACGTTTTAGAGCTACGTTGTTCCGTCAAACTATGTTTGCTGAATTCGAACATAAGATTCATCAAATCGAAGAAGCAGGCGAACCATTAACACCTAATAGAATGAATGAAGAATATGCTAAGTTAAATAGACAGTATTTTGGTGAAGCAGTAGAAACTGAAGAAGATATTAGCAAAGAATGGTCACGTATTCCACATTTTTATATGAACTATTATGTATATCAATACGCAACTGGTTATAGTGCTGCTCAAAGTTTAAGTCATCAAATTTTAACGGAAGGTGAGCCAGCTGTAAAACGATATATTAACGAATTCTTGAAAAAAGGTAGTTCAAATTATCCAATTGAGATATTGAAAAATGCTGGTGTGGATATGACAACTCCTAAACCAATTGAAGAAGCTTGCGAAGTTTTTGAACAAAAATTAGATGCTTTTGAAAAGCTTATGAAAGCTTAATATGATTGAATTCGCTTACAATTTGAACAGATTGTGACAATTTAAATTTATAAATAAACAAAGGTTGAAAAGGGGCAAATCCCATGTTATATTATGAGCATGAAATTAATCACATAACAAACATACCCCTTTGTTTGAAGTGAAAAATTTCTCCCATCCCCTTTGTTTAGCGTCGTGTAATAAAACACGGCGTTTTTTTATGTCTAATTTCAAATAATATTTCCAAATAGGTTAAATATACATTTTTTATTCAGAATAATTTTAAGCAACACACATTAATTTAAATATAAAAAGGATTCGATTGAAACCTGTATGGTTTAACCGAATCCTTTTCTTATAATTAACATGAAGGCATTTTTGATTTCCAAAAATCACCTTCAGGATATTGTAGTTTCTCTACTTTTTGCTGTAATGATAACTTCTTCAATTCTTTATTAAGTAACTTTTCAGGCCACTCATAAATAGTTAATAATTCTTCCATTGTTACAAGTTGTTTCTTTTGAATATAATATTCTAATTTAGGAGGAAGATTCTTTTCAATTGGTTGACCCATTAATTCATTAATGATGTAAGTATATATATGATAAGGGTATAAGCCTTCAACTTTTAATCCTTCTTCATGAATGTCTTCACTAAAGAAAACGAGTGATGGTGATTGTTCAATTTCCATCTCACGTGCGATATGAAGATCCACCTTTAAACTATCAGTAAGTTTACTTTTTTGTAAATCTTCTTTAAATACTTGATAATCAATGCCTGCATTTTTAATACAATCACAAATCATATCCTCAGTAATAATATCTCGTTTAGGGATGATTTCATTTTGCATGAGATGAATAAATCTTTCAGCTCTCACTCGTCCTTGAAGTTCAGCAGCTTTATAGGCAAGTGCGATATTATCAAAGTCAGAAGTACTTTGAGCTTGGCACTTTGTTAAAACCTTTAAAGACGGGATTAAAATATGTCGAACTCGGATATACTTATTATATTCAATTCTTAATTTTGACAAGATTGCTGATATTTTAAAGCAATCTTTACTAAAAGGATCAAAAAAAGAATAAATCTCTATTTTGCTAACAGGTGATAGATTAGTATCTTCACGACTCTTATTCTCCATGATTCTTAATTCTTCAGCCATGTATTTTCACCTACAATTAGATTTAGGAATTTACCATGTGATTTGCAGTTAAACGTAGTCGTTCATATTAAATAATCTCCTACACTTGCAGGAAAATTTGCATGTTGAATGGCAGTATACATGTTCTCTAACCATGCATCACGCTCATAGTCGCTAATGGTAAATTCCATATGTCTTCTTTTTAACATGGGATGACCATGTTCTTGAGTATATAAGTCTGGTCCGCCGAGAAACTGTGTTAAAAATTGTTTTCTACTTGTCTCACTAAAGTCTACTGGAAATAAGTAGTTAATACGATTGTCTTTTTCGACTAGATTATAAAAGTTATCAATTATTTGATATAAAGCGTCTTGACCTATTAACTCATATGGTGTTTTAGACATATTATCACCGTGTTCCATTAATATATATCTAATATAACATGAATTTTTACATTTGAAAGTAATTTGCCTTTTTGGAAAAGTCTACTTCTTTTTACTTGCATTTTTTTCTTCAAAAAAGCGTTGTACTTTATTTAAAGGTTTTTTGTGCTCTAAATTGAACTCCTCTAACAAACGATTAAATTTAACATAACCTTCATCATGAGAACGAACTTCATACTCTAATTCATAGTCTGTTTTTCCTAAGTATTGACTTTTATCTAATACCAAAAGTTCATTTTGGTGAGGTGTTTCTAAACGATGTGTTGTTAAATGTCCTAAAATAACCAGTTCATCGTTAAATACATTAAATTCATTTTTTACAATTTTTCTGATATCACTTGGTAACTGTGAAAGTTTGATGGACATATTAAGTTGAGGTTCAATATCTACTATATGATTATATTCTGTCAAACCCGCATCCTCTGGTACTTTTAAAGTCATTTCATAATGATTATCTTTTACTCTGATGCGTAATGCTGAATGATGCTGTTTTAATTTAAAATGGTTTGTATCTATATAATAATTGGTTTGAGTAAAGGTTTTTTTATTTTTAAAGTAAGTGTGATAAATTTCCTCATAAGTAGATCTATTTAAAATTTGTTTAAATTCAATTTCGTTATTTGTAGACATACCAAACACCTCTTAATTTAATTTCTTAAGCCGAAATCTTTAGCATGTTTCATTATGACGAATTTCTATCATAAATAAAAGTAATTCGTCATACTAAAAATGTATATCTTTTTCTGAGGTTTATTGTTTTCTGAAAATAACTTTATAAGAAGTTAGATCATTAAATATTTAAATTAAGCATAAGAAAAGTAAAAAATCGTTAATTAGGTAAAGATTTTTATGTAAATTGTGGCGTGTTTTGAAAGGTTATATTATGTTAAAATAATATGGAATAAGGAGGAAGACAAGCATGCGTATTTACATAAATGAAATGAAACTAAAAGACGATGGCATTTATTGCTTCTCAGATGAATCGACAGAGGGACTAGAGGAAGTAGGACAAATGCTTGTTGATAGTGATAATTACGGTTTTGCATATCTTTTAGACAATGGACAATCATATTCATATTTAATTTTTGTACAGGAAACGTGGTCGATGTTACATGAAAATCGAGATAAAAAAGTGATTATTAATAATCATTTAGAATTAGAGCATTTCCAAGAAGAATTAGATTACGTGTTAGATAATATAGAAGGAAATAATAACTATGGTAAGGAGTTTGTTTCAGCTGTTGAAAAAAATTTCGAACTAGAATGAAGCGGAGTGAAACAAAATGAACCAGTGGGATCAATTTTTAACACCTTATAAACAAGCAGTAGATGAGTTAAAGGTTAAACTCAAAGGTCTAAGAAAACAGTATGAAATAGGTGAAAATACATCACCCATCGAATTTGTAACCGGGAGAGTAAAGCCTATTTCAAGTATTATTGATAAAGCGAATAAAAGGGGTATACCTTTTGACCGTTTACATGAAGAAATGTATGACGTCGCTGGGCTAAGAATCATGTGTCAGTTTGTAGATGACATTGACATTGTTGTTGATATTTTGAAACAACGAAGAGATTTTAAAGTTGTCGAAGAGAGAGATTATATTCGCAATACTAAAGAAAGTGGCTATCGTTCTTATCACGTTATTATAAAATATCCCATCGAAACGTTAAATGGACAAAAGCATATTTTAGCTGAGATTCAAATTAGAACATTAGCAATGAACTTTTGGGCTACGATTGAACACACGCTTCGTTATAAATATGATGGTGACTATCCAGATGAAATACAACATCGTTTAGAAAGAGCGGCTGAAGCAGCATATTTACTAGATGAAGAAATGTCTGAAATCAAAGATGAAATTCAAGAAGCACAAAAGTATTACACGCAAAAACGTGCTAAAAAGCATGAAAATGACTAATGAGGTGTAAATGATGCGTTATACAATCCTTACAAAAGGTGATTCAAAGTCGCACGCTTTAAAACATAAAATGATTAATCATATGAAAGACTTTCAGATGGTGGAAGACAATGAAAATCCTGAAATTGTCATTTCTGTAGGTGGAGATGGGACATTATTACAAGCTTTTCATCAATATAGTCATATGTTATCCAAAGTTGCGTTTGTCGGAATACACACTGGGCATCTTGGTTTCTACGCTGATTGGTTACCACATGAGGTTGAAAAGTTAATTATCGAAATTAATAATTCAGAATTTCAAGTCATTGAATATCCGTTACTTGAATTAATAGTGAGGAATAATGATAACGGTTATGAAACAAGGTATTTAGCTTTGAATGAAGCTACAATGAAAACTGAAAATGGTTCGACATTAGTTGTGGACGTAAACATACGAGGCAAACATTTTGAACGGTTTAGAGGAGATGGACTATGCATTTCTACACCATCAGGTTCAACTGCATATAATAAAGCTCTAGGTGGTGCACTGATTCATCCTTCACTAGAAGCAATGCAAATAGCTGAGATTGCTTCAATTAACAACAGAGTGTTTAGAACTGTAGGGTCCCCTTTAGTATTACCAAAGCACCATACTTGTCTAATTACACCAGTCAATCATGATACGATTAGAACGACAATTGACCATGTAAGTATTAAACATAAAAATGTAAATGCCATTCAATTTAGAGTCGCAGATGAAAAAGTTCGCTTTGCTAGATTTCGTCCTTTCCCATTTTGGAAAAGGGTACATGACTCGTTTATTTCTAGTGATGATGAAAGATGATGTTGTTATACGAAATCAAGACTGTTGAAACAGTGAAATCATTTTTGCAAAGTCAAAATTACTCTAAAAGGACTATTAGCGCCATTAAACTTAATGGCGCTTTAATTGTAAATGATAAACCAGTTACTGTTAGGAAAGAATTAGTAAAAGACGATGTTTTGCAAGTTCACTTTCCACCAGAAACACCAAGTAAAAATTTAATTCCCTATTATATGACATTAGATGTTATTTATGAAGATGATTATATTCTTGTAGTAAATAAATTACAAAATCAAAATTGTGCACCTTCAAGAGAACATCCTCATGAAAGTTTGGTAGAACAAGTATTAGCATACCTAATAAATAAAGGGGAACAAACAAATCCTCATCTTGTGACAAGATTAGATCGTAATACAATGGGATTAGTTGTATTTGCGAAAATAGGACATGTTCATCATTTGTTTTCAAAGGTCCGATTTGAAAAAGAGTATACTTGCTTAGTTTATGGTTGTACAGAAACTTCAAATATTATTGAGGCGCCTATTGCTAGAACGAATGATAGTATTATAACAAGGCATGTTTCAAAAGAAGGCAAATATGCTAAAACAAGCTATGAAACGTTAAAACAAAATAACATAGCTAGCTTGTGTAAAGTTAAATTACATACTGGGCGTACTCATCAAATTCGCGTACATTTTAAACATATAGGTCATCCACTTGTAGGTGATGATTTATATGGAGGGGGACATAAGGAGATTAAAGGACAAGCATTACAGTGTAATTTAATAAAATTTGTTCATCCAATTTATAACTACGAGATACTAATAAGTATTGATTACAAACAATTAATAAAAATATTCAATATGCTATAATAAACATGCTTTGGAGGTGTGAACATTGGCTAACGACACTGAGATAAAAGAAAACGTGCGTGAAGATGTTTATGAAAAAGAGTTATTTGATCAATTATTAGATGATAATGGTATTAATCAATTTAGAGATGAGTTCTTGACCTTACATAACTACGAACAAAGTGAATACTTTGAGGATACTACCGATGAAAATAGACAAAAAATATTTGAGTTTTTATCTCCAAAAGAAGTAGCGAATTTCTTTGATCAATTAGATTTTGATGACGATGACTATGAAAGTTTATTTGATAAGATGGATGCGAATTATGCAAGCCATGTTTTAGAAGAAATGTCTTATGATAATTCAGTAGATATTTTAAATGAGTTATCGAAACCTAAGGTTGCAAGCTTACTAACTTTAATGGATAAAGATGAAGCTAATGAAATTAAGGCTTTATTACATTATGAAGAAGATACTGCCGGTGGTATTATGACTACCGAGTATATTTCTCTCAAGGCAACAACGCCAGTTAAAGAGGCGCTCATGCACGTTAAAGAACAAGCACCTGATGCCGAAACAATTTACGTTATTTTTGCGGTTAATGAAGCTGATCAGCTAGTCGGAGTACTCTCTTTGAGAGATTTAATTGTAGCTGAAAATGATTCATATATAGAAGATATTATGGGCGAACGTGTAATTAGCGCTAATGTTGGTGATGACCAAGAAGATGTAGCTCAATTAATGAGAGACTACGACTTCATTGCAATTCCTGTTGTAGATTATCAGAATCATCTTTTAGGTATTATTACAATTGATGATATTTTAGATGTTATGGATGAAGAGGCAAGTGAAGACTACTCTCGTTTAGCCGGTGTGTCTGATATTGACTCAACAGGTGATTCGGTTGTGAAAACAGCAAGTAAAAGATTACCCTGGCTAATTGTTTTGACATTTTTAGGAATGATTACGGCTACAATATTAGGAAGCTTTGAAAATACTTTATCGCAAGTGGCACTATTGGCTGCCTTTATACCTATCATTAGTGGAATGTCAGGAAATTCAGGAACACAATCATTAGCCGTTTCTGTTCGTAATATTTCTACAGGTGAAATCAATGAACAGAGTAAATTTAAAATTGCGTTAAGAGAGGCGGGAAGTGGCTTTTTATCTGGTCTCGTTTGTGCAACTGTTCTTTTCTTTATCATATTAATTATTTACAGAACGCCACTATTAGCGTTAATAGTAGGTGGAAGTCTGACTTGTGCCATGACCGTAGGTACATTAGTGGGCTCTATGATTCCACTTGTAATGAACAAATTTAAAATTGACCCAGCTGTTGCTAGTGGTCCGTTTATTACAACAATTAACGACATAGTAAGTATGTTAATCTATTTTGGTTTAGCGACTTCATTTATGTCTTATTTAACTTAAGGAGGTTTATCTTTAGTAATTGTAGTAGTAGCTGCATTTTTAACTCCAATTATCGTTAATAGGCTAAATATTGATTTTCTTCCGGTCGTCGTAGCATAAATCTTGATGGGGATTATTATAGGTCATTCTTTCTTGAATTTAGTCGAGAAAGATTCTTTTCTTAATATTCATTCTATCTACTCTAGGATTTATCTTTTTAATGTTCTTAAGTGGTTTAGAAATTGATTTTAAAGCATTCAAAAAAGATTTACGTCCAAGACAAGGTGAAAATAAGCAAGACAATCATTTGCCAGGGCATTTAAATTTAGCACTAACAGTATTTGGTTTAATTATGATTATTTCAATTGTGTTAGCATTTGGCTTTAAATGGTTAGGCTTAGTAGATGATGTTTTATTAATGGTTATTATTATTTCTACCATTTCTTTAGGGGTTGTTGTACCAACACTTAAAGAAATGAATATTATGCGTACAAAGATAGGTCAATTCATTTTGTTGGTAGCTGTCTTAGCAGATTTATTTACCATGATTCTATTAACCATATATGGTGCAATCAATGGACATGGTGGAAGCACGATTTGGTTGACTGGTATATTAATAGTGTTTACTGTTATTTTCTATTCTTGCTGGTCTAGTAGTTTCTCTTCTTAACCCTGATGAAGAGATGGTTGAGAAGCTAGATTCATTTGGATACGGCTTTTTCATACCAATATTTTTTATAATGGTTGGTGTTGACTTAAATATACCTTCCTTGATAAAGGAGCCATCAATTTTAATCATTATACCAGTTCTTATCTTTTCATTTATCATTTCAAAATTAATTCCAGTTCTTTATATCAGACGCTGGTTTGACACTAGAACAACGATTGCGTCAGCATTTTTACTTACATCAACTTTATCTCTTGTCATTGCTGTAGCTAAGATTGCAGAGCAATTGAAGACAATCACATCTGAGACATCTGGTATTTTAATTTTAAGTGCTGTCATAACGTGTGTGTTTGTACCAATTATTTTTAAGAAAATATTCCCAGTTCCTAATGAAGTGAACCGACGAATTGAGGTTAGTTTAATTGGTAAGAATCAGCTAACGATTCCTATTGCACAGAATTTAACATCATACGACATATCTTTATATTATCGAAAGGATTTAAGTGATAGCAGAAAGCTATCAGATGATATTACGATGGTAGAAATTGCTGATTATGAGGAAACCATTTTAGAACGTTTAGGACTTTTTGAAAAAGACATTGTCGTGTGTTCAACGAATGATGATGAAATTAATAGAAGTGTAGCTTTAATGGCTAAGAGTCGTGGTGTTGAGCGTGTGATATGTAGGTTAGAAAGTACTAACGATGATATAGAAATGAAACATCAAGGCATTGAAATATTTAGCAACTATTTAAGTAATAAAATTTTATTAAAGGGATTAATTGAATCGCCTAACATGTTGAATCTATTGAGTAATGTTGAAACTTCATTATATGAAATTCAAATGCTTAATTATCAATATGAAAATATTCAATTACGTAATTTCCCATTTGATGGAGATATTATATTTGTACGTATTGTACGAAACAATGATTCGATTGTACCACATGGTGATACACAAATGCGTTATAAAGATCGGCTTATTGTCACAGGCTCTAAGGAATATGTTGATGAGCTGAAACAAGATTTAGAATTTTATTACTAAATCATTTAATTGAACAATAAAGAACTGGCATATGTATTTCATGTGCCAGTTTTTAAATAATAAAAAATCATATGATTACACAAGTTTTAAAACACTTTCTTATCAGGTATTAAAAGTGTTAAACTAGGTATGGTAAAAAATAGGTTATTAAACATATATATAACCATAAATAGTGTAAATCAATTCATTATTAAGGAGTTACTACAATGTTAAATCTCGAAAATAAAACATATGTCATTATGGGTATTGCGAATAAACGTAGTATTGCTTTTGGTGTAGCAAAGGTATTAGATAAATTAGGATCGAAACTTGTCTTTACATATCGTAAAGAGCGTAGTCGCAAAAAATTAGAAAGATTATTAGAACAATTAAATCAATCAGAACATTACTTATACGAAATTGACGTGCAAAGTGATGACGCTATCATTAATGGTTTTGCTCAAATTGGTAAAGATGTAGGTAAAATTGACGGTGTGTACCATTCAATCGCGTTTGCTAATATGGAAGACTTAAGAGGGCGTTTCTCTGAAACATCTCGCGATGGTTTCATACTTGCACAAGATATTAGTTCTTATTCACTCACATTAGTAGCACACGAAGCTAAAAAGCTTATGCCTGAAGGAGGCAGCATTGTAGCTACTACTTATTTAGGTGGTGAATTTGCAGTTCAAAACTATAATGTTATGGGTGTAGCTAAAGCAAGTTTAGAAGCCAATGTTAAATATTTAGCATTAGATTTAGGCGAAGATAACATTCGTGTTAATGCAATTTCTGCTGGTCCTATTCGTACTTTAAGTGCAAAAGGTGTGGGTGGTTTTAATACAATTCTTAAAGAAATTGAACAACGTGCACCATTAAAACGTAATGTAGATCAAGAAGAAGTGGGTAAAACTGCTGCATATTTATTAAGTGATTTATCAAGTGGTGTAACCGGTGAAAACATCCACGTTGATAGTGGGTTCCATGCAATTAAATAATTAGTTCTGTAGTTTAAAAGGCAGTTGGGCGATGTCAATGTCGTCCAATTGCTTTAATTTTTTATAAAAAACATCACTCACATCATTTGAAGCGAGTGATGTTAAAACAGTTATTAATCTTTGACGTTACTATTTGCTTTATCGATAATTCGTTGACGGTATTTAAAAATATTGCTAACTAATGTTTTTAATACGGCATATAAAGGCACAGCAATTAAAATTAAAGTAAATCCGCCAAGATCACCAGCTGCCAGTATGACAACAATAATAGTTAATGGATGAATACTTAAGGATTTCCCCATCACATTTGGCGTGATAACATTACCTTCGAGTTGTTGTGCGATTAATGTAACGACACAAACCCATATAAATGTTGAAGGATCGTCGATAATGCCTAATATTGCTGCAGGTGTAAATGATAACCAAGGCCCTAAGAAAGGAATTAGATTGGCAACTCCGGCGAATAAAACTAATAATGGCGTATATGGTAATCCTATGATTGAGTAACCAATATATAAAATAATGCCTAATATGACACTGACAGTCACTTGCCCTTGTATATAAGATTTTAAAGTGAAGTTTAAGTCTTTTAGTAAATCTACAACAAATACTTTACGTTCACCTTTGAAAAATTTACCTATTGCTGGAATGAATTTTTCATGATCTTTTAGCATATAAATTAAGAAGAAAGGCACCATAATTAATAAGAAAACTGTTGAAATAAATGAAGTAATATAAGTAACAGAATTCGATAAAATGGATGTAGCACCATCGCCAACAGATTTAACAGCTTTATTAATGCGATGAGTAACATCATCAGGTAATTTATCCATTTGCTTTAAAGAGAAGTTGATCAGTTGTTCAGCTTCCTTTTGTAACGCTGGTGTCTGTTTAATTAAATTATTAATATTCGATATGATAATTGGTGCGATGAATGATACTACAATCGCTATAATTGCTATTAATCCAATAAATATAGTAGTAATACTTGCCCAACGTGAGAATCCCCATTTTTCTAAAATATTTTGAAATGGTAAACATATGTAAAATAGAAAACTACTAATTAAGAATGGAAGAAATACTGAACCAATAATTGTAGCTATCGGCGCAAATACTTCATGCACTTCCATAAAGAGTTTGATGAGTATGAACAGCATAATAAAAAATATTCCTGTTCTAAACCACACCTTATTGAACATAAACCGTTATCCTCCTATAATATTCTTTTCTTTATTCTCAATAAGTATATCTCAAAACCAAGTCTTAAAAAAGAAAAAATGTCTCTAAAGTACGATTATCCACCACTTGATGGGGGCCTTAAACATCAAAATTTTACTCTATAAAAATATTAATTAATCTTATGAAGCTGCATATTTTATATAATTTAAAATAAAGCAGAGTCTTGATACAATAATATTACTAAGAGGGGGCATACAGATATGACAGAATTTAATGTAGGAAAAATAAATAAAACAATGATTCATAGTGATATATTAAATAGAGATGTAACAATTTCCATTTATTTGCCTGAAGATTATACTGAATTATTTAAGTACCAAATTATATTTTGTTTCGATGGATTGGATTTTTTAAGATTTGGAAGAATTCAGCGCACTTATGAGCAATTAAGAAAAAACAATGAAATACAGCGAGCGATTATAGTAGGTTTCCACTATGAAGATATTGAAAAACGTAGAGAAGAATTTCATCCTTAAGCCGTTCACACTTAACTATTAAGGCTGTAGGGAGAGAGATTCTTCCATTTATAGATACACATTTTCCTACATATGATTACTATTAGGTGATAGTCTTGCAGGAAGCATTGCTTTGATGACTGCTTTAACATATCCAACTATATTTAGCCAAGCAGCAATTTTAAGTCCGATGTATGATAAAAATATCAAGCTTAAAATAGAAAACTGCAATAATAAGGAACAACTTACATTGTGGCATGCGATTGGTCTAGAAGAAGAGGATTTCACTTTGCCTACTAATGGACAAAGAGCCAATTTCCTTACACCTAACCGTGAACTATCTAAGCTTATAGTTAGTGAGAATATAGATTATTATAAAGAACTTGATGGTGATCATAGTTGGAAATCTTGGAACCCGTTGTTGAGTGATATATTAAAATATTTTTTAAGTGATGCGATTCAAGATTAAGATTCTCATTAAAGATGTATCAATAAGTTAATTAAATAAAAAAATGCTTATTTTTTTAAATAAAGACATTAAATACAGAATTTTCAGAAATGTAATTGTTTTCAATTTCAAAGTAACGATTTTCAAAAAATTTTGATATAATAGAAACAAGTTAAACAAAGGAGGAATTTAAATGATTTTAGGATTAGCGTTAGTTCCGTCTAAGTCATTTCAAGATGAGGTGAACGCATATCGCAAGCGTTATGACACTCATTATGCTCAAATTATCCCTCATATTACTATTAAGTCTCAATTTGAGATTGACGATAATGAATTAGAATCATTAAAAAATGATGTGAAAAATCGTATTAGTGATATTAAACCCGTGGAAGTACATGCTACGAAAGCTTCAAATTTTGCTCCAACAACAAATGTGATTTACTTTAAAGTTGCTAAAACAGAATCATTAGAAAGATTATTTGATCAATTTAATAATGACGATTTCTTTGGAATAGCTGGGCATACATTTGTACCGCATTTTACAATTGCTCAGGGTTTAACTAGTCAAGAGTTTGAAGATATTTATGGTCAGGTTAAATTAGCGGGGGTCGATCATAAAGAGACAATTGGAGAGCTTTCTCTACTTAAATATAATGATGATGAGGACAAATGGTTAGTCATTGAAACATTTAAGTTAAGCTAATCAAGATAGATGGAGTATTAGATAGTCAATTCATTTACCTAATACTAAAAATAAGACGTTCAGAGATGGTTCTGAACGTCTTATTTTTGCTGTTGTTGTTTGCCACTTATAAAGTAATATCCGTAAAATACCGCTAAGGCAAGGAAAATCATTGCAGAGAAGTAAAATGTGTTATTTAAATCATTGGTAAATTGAGTGATAAGTCCACCTACTAATGGGCCAATCATAGATCCAAATCCTTGAACACTATTAAATACACCCCAAGTTTCTTCTTGCTCATCCGGGTTAATATGGCCAGCCATAAAGGTATTCCACGCTGGAAGTAAGATTCCGTACATTAAACCAATAAACAAACCAATAATCCATACAGTATAAATGCTCGTTACCATTGATAAACCGAAAATAAGTAAAGTATATAAAATAAATCCACCAAAGATAATGCTATACATGAATCCACGACTATTATTATCAATTATTTTAGAAAGGAATAGCATAGAAAATGCACAACCAATGCCTCCTATAATAATCGCTACTGTATATTCTACAGTTGATACTTTAACTACCTTTGTTGCATATTTAGGTAGAATAGGTACTAGAGCTGCAATGGCTGCACCTTGTAATGATATCCCGGGAAATAACACAAGATGTCTCTTTGTAACGTCAACAATTTGTTTTAGTTGTTCTCTGACTGGTTTGGTATTGTAATTCGTTAACTGAATATTAACAAAATAGTAAAGACTCCAAGCTATAAGAACTACTAGTGACATCATAAATGCGAAACGAGTAGGATGTAGTTTAATTAATAAATTCATTACCACCATACCTACTAACAACCCAAGTAACCATGCAAAATAAACATAACCCATTTGTTTGCCACGGTTTCTTTCTTCAACACTAGATAACATGATAACCCATATTGGACTTACTGCAATTCCGAGCATAATTGCACTAAATATAATGACAAAAGGCGATGCTGGAAACCATATAACTAAGAACAAACTAATAAATGCGAGTAAGAAACCAGCTGTTAGAACTAGTTTTGCACCAAATTTCTTAAGTAAAAAACCGATAACAAAATTTGTTGCTGCGTCAGCTATAAAATGGATGGAAAATGCAAAAGATGTAATTGCAATAGCTATAGATGTGACAGTTGGCAAAAAGTTAATATAACTTAGTATGTACATGCCGCGAGCAAATTCCATCAAGAATAAAATAACTAACATAATAACAAAATTTTTGTTATTAGAGTAATTATTTAACGAAGAATCTTGCATATAAAGGTACCTTTCCGTATATTTCCTCAGGTTGTGATGAGTGACCAATTAAGTCTAATAAATCTCTACATATTTTTCGAGTAGAATGACCTACTTTAGATTTTCGCATCTGAATTGTCATTGATTTTAGTTTGTTTTCATGATTCGTTAAATCTGAAACAATATCAATGGCTTCATTTGGTGTGTTTGCAATTTTACCGAAACCTTTTTCTTCGAAATAATACGCATTTTCAAGTTCTTGACCGGGCGCTGGATTTAAGAAAATCATTGGTATGCAACGTGTCAATCCCTCAGAAATAGTTATTCCTCCAGGTTTCGTAATCATTAGTTGGCTTGATGCCATCCATTCGTTCATATGATTTGTGTATCCTAATATCAAAACACTTGGATTATGTTTAAATTGAGCTTTTAAAGAGCGTTTAAGTTCTTTACTTCGTCCACAAATCATTACTACTTGTGAGTGAGGACTTTTTTCTAGAATCTCATTTATCATATAGTTGAAACCTTTAGAAACACCAAATGCACCCGCAGACATGAGGATAGTGGGTTTATTAGGATCAAGATGATGCTTTGATAACCAAACCTCTTTATTAATAGGTTCCTCAAATTTATCTGCAATTGGGATACCAGTCACTTTAATATGAGACGCAGATACGCCTGCTTCAACAAAATCACGTTTAGTATCTTCGGTTGCAACATAATATCTTTGTGAATATGGAGTAATCCAGTTTTTATGCATACGATAATCCGTCATCACAGTAGCAATTGGAATATTGATATTAAATTGTTCAGTTAAAACTGACATGACTGGAGTCGGGAATGTTAATAAAATCAAATCGGGTTTCTCTTTAATGAGTAAATTGATTAATTTATTTAACCCGTAGTATTTATAAAAGCATTTATCAAGCTCATTAGGGCGACTATAATAAAACCGTTTATACATATTTCTAAAATATCTAAAGCTATTGATATACCACTTTTTACATATAGAAGTCATAATTGGGTGAGCTTCCATAAATAAATCATGTTGAATTACTGATAAATGACTTAAGTTCATTTCGTTCAATTGGTTTACAATACTTTGCGTAACTTGCATATGACCGTTACCAAAAGACCCAGTAATAATCAATATCTTTTTATTTTGAGTAACCATTTATAGCCACCCTCCATTAATTTTTAAAATTTATAATAATTGTAACGTATTTTCATACATTATAAAAGGAACAAAACGACAATCAAAAGACTTCTCAAATTAATATAAATACAGTATAAAATTCATTTATGTTTATCACTCTGTGATAAAATGATTTGAATTAAAATTTTGTATTTATGCATTATAACATAACCAAGTTCACAAATATTTTCAAAGTAATCAATTAAAGTTTCGTCTTAACTTAAAAATGTCTTTGCAATATCTTTATATTAATCTAACTCACGTCTATGGTAGCATTAATTGAAATATAATGTATTAATATTGTGAGGCTTCTAAAGAATTTTAAGTTTATTTTAACATTTCCTTAATAATAGTTGCTTTATTTTAATAAAAGAGAGGCAATGAGTATTGTTTCTTCACTTAAAATCATACTTGATTGCATCATGATATATGCATTTCATCATTGAATAATTATAAATTTATTAACGTGAATAAAACGTGTATAATAGAATTATTGTAAAAAAAGGAGCGATACATTTTGAATGCGAGTGCATTGTTCGAAAAAATAAGAGTAAAAAACGTAATAGGAACATTAGACATCCAAGTCAATGATATTACTGCTGATTCACGTACAGCAAAAGAAGGAAGTATATTCGTAGCGTCAAAAGGATATACGGTTGATAGTCACAAATTTTGTCAAGATGTAATAGAACAAGGATGCCGTATTATAGTAGTCAACAGAGAAGTGCAACTTGAAGGTGAAGTTACACAAGTAGTTGTTCCTGATACGTTACGTGTTGCAAGTTTATTGGCACATCATTTATTTGATTTTCCCAGTCATCAACTCACAATATATGGTGTTACTGGAACTAATGGTAAAACTTCCATCGCAACTATGATTCATTTAATCTATAGAAAATTAAATAAAAATAGTGCCTATTTAGGTACAAATGGCTTCCAAATTAATGAAACTAAAACAAAAGGAGCGAATACTACTCCTGAGACAGTATCACTTACTAAAAAAATCAAAGAAGCAGTTGAAAGTAATGCGGAAGCAATGACAATGGAAGTTTCTAGTCACGGTTTAGCTTTAGGCCGTTTAAGAGGTGTTGAATTTGATGTGGCGATATTTTCAAATTTAACTCAAGACCATTTAGATTTTCATGGAACAATGGAAGCTTATGGTCACGCCAAATCTCTACTATTCAGTCAATTAGGAGAAGATTTAGCTAAAGAAAAGTATATTGTTTTAAATAACGATGATGATTTTTCTAAATATTTGGCAAGTGTGACACCTTATGAAGTGTTTACATATGGTATCGAGAATGAAGCTCAATTTATGGCTAAAAATATAAATGAATCTTTACATGGCGTTGAATTTGATTTAAGTACACCATTTGGGGACTATCATGTAAAATCACCATATGTTGGGCGTTTCAATATTTCAAATATTATGGCAGCAATGATAGCAGTTTGGAGTAAAGGCGCTTCATTTGAAAATATTGTTAATGCTGTTACGACACTTGAACCTGTAGAAGGTCGTTTGGAAGTTCTTGATCCATCTTTACCTATCGATTTAATTATTGATTATGCGCACACTGCTGATGGTATGAATAAATTGATTGATGCAGTTAAACCATTTGTTAAACAGAAATTAATCTTTTTAGTCGGTATGGCTGGAGAGAGAGACATGACGAAAACACCTGAAATGGGAAAAGTTGCATGTCGTGCTGACTATGTTATTTTTACACCAGATAATCCTGCGAATGACGATCCTAAAATGTTAACTGCAGAATTAGCAAAAGGTGCTACTCACAATAATTATGTTGAGTTTGAAGACCGCGCAGAAGGTATTAAACATGCGATTGAAGCAGCTCAACCCGGAGATACTGTGGTATTAGCATCTAAAGGACGAGAACCTTATCAAATTATGCCAGGTCACGTCAAAGTACCTCATCGCGATGATTTAATTGGTTTAGAAGCAGCTTATAAAAAATTTGGCGGTGGGTCAGTTGAAGATTAAAACACTTCAATGCAATGGTATAGGTCTCAACGTTTACTTTTATAGATTTAAAAAGAAAAACTTACTTATGCTAGCGTTTGCAGAACTTTTTTGGTCTATAGAGTTATCTACAAGTATGGAAGAAAAAAACATACAAGAAGAACTAGTCATGCAATTTTTTAATTTATATACTGAAAATGAAGCTGATGCACTCGCACGCGACATTACTAAATGGATAATTACAGATTAAAAGGAGAATAATAAATGAACTTAAAGGAAGAAGTAGAGTCTAGAAAAACGTTTGCCATCATTTCTCACCCGGATGCTGGTAAAACAACCCTAACTGAAAAATTATTATATTTTAGTGGTGCGATACGAGAAGCCGGTACGGTTAAAGGTAAAAAAACTGGCAAATTTGCTACGAGTGATTGGATGAAAGTAGAGCAAGAACGTGGTATTTCAGTTACAAGTTCTGTGATGCAATTTGATTATGATGATTATAAAATTAACATCTTGGATACACCAGGACATGAAGATTTTTCTGAAGATACATATCGTACTTTAATGGCGGTAGATAGTGCAGTAATGGTTATTGATTGCGCCAAGGGTATTGAACCACAGACCTTAAAGCTATTTAAGGTTTGTAAAATGCGTGGTATTCCAATTTTTACTTTTATTAATAAACTAGACAGAGTAGGTAAAGAACCATTTGAATTATTAGATGAAATTGAAGAAACACTTAATATTGATACCTATCCAATGAATTGGCCAGTAGGAATGGGACAAAATTTCTTTGGTATTATTGATAGACACTCCAAAATGATTGAACCATTTAGAGATGAAGACAATTTATTGCATTTAAACAATGAATATGAACTAGAAGAAGATCATATAATTAAAAATGATAGTGCCTTTGAACAAGCTATTGAAGAATTAATGCTTGTTGATGAAGCGGGTGAAGACTTTGATAACGAAGCATTATTAAAAGGAGAATTAACCCCGGTCTTCTTCGGCTCAGCTTTAGCTAATTTTGGTGTGCAAAATTTCTTGAATGCTTATGTCGATCATGCACCAATGCCGAATGCAAGACAAACAAACGAAGATGTAGAGGTAAGTCCTTTTGATACAGATTTTTCAGGGTTTATTTTTAAAATTCAAGCTAATATGGATCCTAAACACCGTGACCGTATTGCATTTATGCGTGTTGTTAGTGGCGTATTCGAAAGAGGAATGGATGTGACTTTACAACGTACAAATAAAAAACAAAAAGTGACACGTTCGACTTCTTTTATGGCAGATGATAAAGAAACAGTTAATCATGCTGTTGCGGGAGATATTATTGGATTATACGATACAGGTAACTATCAAATCGGCGATACCATAGTTGGTGGTAAACAAAAATATAGTTTCCAAGATTTACCTCAGTTTACTCCTGAAATCTTTATGAAAGTGTCAGCTAAAAATGTTATGAAACAAAAGCATTTCCATAAAGGTATTGAACAATTAGTACAAGAAGGTGCAATACAATATTATAAAACGTTGCATACGAATCAAATTATCTTAGGTGCGGTGGGTCAATTACAATTTGAAGTTTTTGAGCACCGTATGAAAAATGAGTATAATGTTGATGTTGTTATGGAACCAGTTGGACGTAAGATTGCACGTTGGATTGAAAATGAATATGATATCAAAGATAACATGAACACGTCTCGTTCAATTCTAGTAAAAGATCGTTATAATAACTTTGTTTTCCTATTTGAAAATGAATTTGCAACACGCTGGTTTGAAGAAAAATTCCCTGATATCAAGTTATATAGTTTGTTATAATTTGAAGTTTAATCTATTAAATGAAGGCTATCTTTTAGACATATCAGATATGAAGGTGTATTTTTAGATTGTGTTGTTATGACATTCTATGTATACTGTTATTAACAAATGAATACCTATGACATTATCGTCAGAGGGGAGTAACTTGAGAATAGTAATGTATAATCTACTATTCAACATTTTATCGTCATTACGAAGGTAAGCCTTCCGGTAAAGTGGGCAAAGCTATTGCTAAGTGAGACCTTTGCTATAAAATAGCATAGGTCTCTTTATTTGTATTTTTTAAAAGGAGTTGTCCACTATGGATCCAAGTTTGATTTTGCCGTATCTATGGGTACTAGTAGTACTTGTGTTCTTAGAAGGTTTATTAGCGGCCGATAATGCGATTGTAATGGCTGTAATGGTCAAACATTTACCATCTAACCAGCGAAAAAAGGCATTGTTTTATGGTTTATTAGGTGCTTTTATATTTAGATTTATAGCCTTATTTTTGATTAGTATTATTGCCAATTTCTGGTGGATTCAAGTGATTGGTGCAATTTATTTAATTTATATGTCCATCAAAAATCTATGGGATTTCTTCCATAAATCCGAAGAAGAACATTATAAGGATACCGGTGATGATCATTATTACGATGAGTCAGGAATTGAGAAAGAAGTTGGAGCTAAATCTTTTTGGGGAACAGTATTTAAAGTAGAATTTGCAGATATTGCATTTGCGATTGACTCTATGCTTGCTGCATTAGCTATAGCAGTGACTTTACCTAAAGTCGGTATACATTTTGGTGGCATGGACTTAGGTCAATTTATTGTTATGTTCTTAGGTGGAATGATAGGTGTCATTCTAATGAGATTCGCTGCAAGCTGGTTTGTTGAATTACTTAATAAATACCCCGGTTTAGAAGGTGCAGCATTTGCTATTGTGGGATGGGTTGGTATTAAATTAGTTGTTATGGTAATTGCACATCCTGATATTGGAATATTACCAGAAGAGTTTCCACATGGTGTTTTATGGCAATCTATTTTCTGGGCAGTTTTAATATTATTAGTATTAATAGGATGGTTTACTTCGGTTATTAAAAACAAAAAGAAAAATAAATAATTAATTAGATTTTTTCTCCATTCATTATCTATTTGAGTGGAGATTCTTTTTGACTTTTTTAATTGAACATTGCAGTTTTATAGTGAAAATATTAAAATTTATATTATAAACTTAAGCATAACTATGAAGTAAAATAACAAAGAAATGACGTAATCAATAAAGATATAAAATTAGTTTAAAGTAACTATAGGAGTGGGTCATCAAGTGGATAAGGATAAAAAACAAGTCATACCACGTAGTCAGTATCGTCGTGAAAGACGCGAATTCTTTTATAATGAAGAACGAGAAGAACGTATAAAACAAGAACAAGAATCTAAATTAAAGCAAGCTGCAAAAGAACAAAAACAATCAAGAGTGAATGAGGAACGTGTAAAAGATAATTTACGTAAAGCTAGGATAGAAAAATTAACTCAAGATGATATACAACAACAAAATGATTTAGCTAAAGATAGACAACAAAATGACAGAGAAGATATCAAAGAAAAGTCTTTGGAAAATGATACCAATGGTTCTATAAAAAAAGACTTAGAGGATTCTATAACACCTCATGATGTCACAACTGCAAATAAAACACAGCATAGAAAAATAAAAGCTGATAATCAATCAGAAAGTAAATTACGAACAACTTCTAATGAAGATCAACCCCAACCACCAAAGAATGATAGTTCAACTTTAAATGGTGAGAAACAGTCGGAATCAATGTCTAAAAGTAAATCATCGGATAAAACACTAAATCAATCTAATGAGTTAGAAAAGGACGACAATACGAATTCTCACCATGATAATAATGAGTGCCAACAAACTGTAAGTAAAATTTACGAAGACAATTTAAGTAAGTCGAGATCTCAAAGTTCTCGACCCAAAAAATCTACAAGTCAGAATCATAATACATTTAATCACATTAAAAGTGTTACTATAACTTTCTTTAAAGAACATTGGCCTAAACTTCTAATTATTGTAGGTATTATATTATTATTATTAATACTTAATGCTATTTTTACAACAGTTAATAAGAACGACCATACTAACGACAGTGCTTTTGATGGAACTAATAAAGGTTATACAAATACGATGAAAAATGCTAATAATACAGTAAAGTCAGTCGTCACGGTTGAAAATGATTTATCAAACAATACAACTGCACCTCAAAATAAAGCAGGTTTTGATAATGAAATAGGATCAGGTGTCGTCTACAAAAAAGTGGACGACTCTATTTATATTCTAACGAATGCTCATGTAGTTGGAGATAAAGAAAAACAAAAAATTACATATAGTAATGATAAATCAGTAATCGGTAAAGTGATTGGGAAAGATAAATGGTCAGATATAGCAGTTGTGAAAGCGAAGGTTGCAGATAATAATATCCAAACTATAACTATGGGTGATTCTAATAATTTAAAATTAGGTGAATCATTACTTGTTGCAGGTAATCCTTTAGGTACGGATTTTAAAGGTAGCGTTTCTCAAGGTATCATTTCTGGACTTAATAGACGTGTACCGGTTGATATTGATAAAGATGATAGCTATGATGTGTTAATGAAAGCTTTTCAAATTGATGCATCAGTTAATCCTGGTAACTCTGGAGGAGCAGTTGTTGATAGTGATGGAAGACTCATAGGTATTGTGTCACTTAAAATCGATATGAAAAATGTTGAAGGAATGGCTTTTGCCATACCTATCAATGATGTACGTAAGATTGCTCAGCAATTGGAAGATAAAGGTAAAGTTACATATCCTAATACAGGGATTAAAATTAAAAATGTAGCAGATATGAGTGATTCAGAAAAAGATTCAATAAACTTACCTTCAAAAGTTAATAATGGTGTAGTTATAGGTGAGGTACAACAAAAAGGTTTAGGTGAAAAATCTGGCTTGCAAAGTGGCGACGTAATAGTAGAATTAGATGGTAAAACTATCGAAGATAACTTACGATATAGACAAATTATCTTCAGTCATAAAGACGATTTGCGAACTTTAACAGCTAAAATTTATAGAAATGGTACTGAGAAAAATATTAAAATTAAATTGAAATAATTAACGTTGAGGTGAAATAAATGTCTGTTTTAAGTCAATTACTTAAGAAATCGAGTCCTCAACAAGGGATTATTCTTTATTATCTCTTTGCAATCATCGTTGCATTTTTACTTTTAAACCTACCCTATGTTCATAAACAAGGTATTGATGTCAATCCAATTGATACATTATTTATTGCTGTCTCAGGAATTAGTGTTACTGGATTATCACCGATTACAATAGTAGATACTTATTCTACATTTGGACAGATTATTATTTTGATAATTTTAAATATTGGTGGCATTGGTGTAATGGCAATTGGTACTTTACTTTGGGTAGTAATGGGTAAACATATTGGAATCAGAGAGCGTCAACTTATTATGTTAGATAATAATAGAGATACGATGAGTGGGACTGTTAAACTTATCTTAGAAATTGTGAGAACAATAATTATTATTGAATTAATAGGTGCATTATTATTAGCATTTTATTTCTACAGAGACAATCCAGATTTAAAATATGCACTTATGCAAGGCATATTTGTTTCAGTATCTGCTACTACTAATGGTGGATTAGATATAACGGGACAATCACTTATACCATACTCTAAAGATTACTTTGTTCAAACGATTGTGATGTTTTTAATCGTCTTAGGATCAATAGGATTCCCAGTATTATTAGAATTGAAAGCTTATATCAAAAATAGAGTTACAAATTTTAGGTTTTCATTATTCACTAGGATTACAACATCTACGTATTTGTTTTTATTTGTATTTGGTGTTATCGCTATTTTATTACTTGAACATAACCATGCATTTAAAGGATTAAGTTGGCATCAATCTTTATTTTATGCACTATTCCAGTCATCAACGACAAGAAGTGCGGGATTACAAACAATTGATGTCTCACATTTTAGTGATGCGACGAACATCATCATGGGTCTTCTCATGTTTATTGGCTCCTCTCCAAGTTCTGTTGGTGGTGGGATAAGAACCACGACGTTTGCAATTTTAATATTATTTGTAATTAACTTTAATAACACAGCTGATAAAACAGGTATAAAAATTTTTAATCGAGAAGTTCATATTATGGACGTTCAAAGATCATTTGCAGTATTTACAATGGCATCAATTTTAACTTTTGTAAGTATGATTATAATATCTGCGACTGAGCAAGGTAAATTAACATTTTTACAAGTGTTCTTCGAAGTGATGTCAGCTTTTGGTACTTGTGGTTTAACTTTAGGTATTACAAGCGATATTAATGACATAACAAAGATAGTGTTAATGGTTCTTATGTTTATAGGACGAGTAGGGCTTATTTCATTCATTATAATGCTTGCTGGACGAAGAGAACCTGATAAGTTTAGCTATCCTAGAGAGCGTATACAAATTGGATAATTTATTAATAAACACTTTTGGTTAAAGTTCGTTGCTTTGCTAAAAGTGTTTAATTATATAGAGATACTAAAGTTGGATAGTTTAATAACATTCTATTTTGTTAAAGTGTTAAACTTAAATTAATGTGGGGAGGGAGTGATGACCATATGGAAAAAATGAAAATATTACTGTAGATGTTATTGCAACTTCAGATATGCATAGTCAATTCCTAAATGGTGAGTATGGATCAAATATTTATAGAGCAGGAACATATGTAAATGAAGCTCGTAGCCAAAATGACCATGTGATATTACTAGATAGTGGAGGAAGTTTAGCAGGTTCACTTGCCGCTTTTTACTACGCTATCGTGGCACCTTATAAACGACATCCTATGATCAAATTGATGAATGCGATGCAATATGATGCAAGTGGTATCAGCCCTAATGAGTTTAAGTTTGGTTTATCCTTTTTAACACGTTCAGTAGCTTTAGCTCGGGTTCCTTGGTTATCAGCTAATATTGAATATACAGTTACGCGTGAACCATACTTTTCCACGCCTTATACGATTAAGAAATACAATGATTTAAAAATTGCAATTGTTGGATTAACAGCTGACGGATTGATGAAAAATGAATATGCTGAAATGGAAGAGGATGTCAGTATTGAGAAAACGTTAGTTTCTGCAAAAAGATGGGTAAGATATATTCATGAAGTAGAAGAGCCTGACTTTCTTATAGTTATTTATCATGGTGGATTAAATAAAATTAGTAAATCCAACCAGAAAATTGAAGAAAATGTAAATGAAGCAGAGAAAATAATGGAAGAACTTGGCATGATTGATTTAATTATTACAGCTCATCAACATCAAACTATAGTTGGAAAAGATCACGAAACAGTATATGTACAAGCTGGCCAAAATGCTGAAGAACTTGTTCATCTATCTATTCATTTTAAAAAACGAACGAATTCTTATGAGATAGAAAATATTGATTCTAAAGTTATCGATTTAAACGATTATAATGAAGATGATTTGCTATTAAAAGAAACGTATTATGATCGTAAAACGTGAACATTGGGCAGATGAGATAATTTCAAATAAAAACTTCAATTTAGTTGTGAATGGAATCGAAGAACTTATTTGTAATCCTCATCCTTTTACTCAATTGTTACATGATGCTATAAGAGTAGCTTATAATTATAGTATTTCTTGCGTTCATATATCTAAGAATGGGGAGAATGGATTAAATCATATGATAAAAAATAGGGATTTATATGAGGCGTATCCACATCCCGATAGACCGGTAGATTTAACTGTTAAAGGTCAAAACATTAAAGATATTCTTGAATATAGTTATGCGTATATAGAATTTAATAATGAAAAATTAAGTTTAACAATTATTGATGAAACATTATTTACAATTTGGCAAGGTTTTAAATATACTGTTGATATGACAAAAGAACCCTTCAATAGAGTACAAATTGATGATTTAGATATGGACCAAATGTATCGTATTACAATGACAGATTATTGTTATAGAAATTATAAAGACTATTTACATGATGCAACAATACATGAAACCCATAGTGAAACAATGGGTGTACTGATTAGAAAAAATTTAAAAGATAACATTTATGATATAGAAGTAGATCATAACTTCAGAGTAAATTATTAATTTACTCTTCATAATATGTTAACGTTGTATTTATTGTTTTTACTTCAACAAAAAAGCATTTCTTAGCTCATCTATTTAACGAGGCTAAGAAATGCTTTTTATCCATGGAAAATTAATAGTAATATGATGGCTACGATTTGAGCAATTGTAGTGGTAGCAATACGTCTAGTGTATTCATAGCTTAGAGATAAAATAAATTGAGCTATAAAAATAAATAATACAATCCACCAATTATCTAAGTAAATAAATAATGAGCTTGAACAAATAGCCACAATCAAAATGTTAACCCATTTGGGCAAATTAAATTTAATTAATTCCTTTTGTAAAACAGTTCTCATATATAGTTCGTGACATGGAATCACGAATAATAATGTGACGAGCATTTGCCATTTAAAATAAACACCCGTTCTAGATAGTTCTTTGATTAATGGTGCGTACGATAAATCAGATGAAATAAGTGCAAATATAAGCTGTACAACAATAAGTACAATACTTGTAATTATACCAATTCCAATTGAAGTTAATAATCGTTTAGATGCAATGTCTCTTTGATAAAAAACATAACTTATTCCAGCTATTAGCATAATGCCAGTATATAAATACCAGTACTCTTGGTGTTCACCCCACATCACAATTAATATAGCGTGAAAGACTATGAAACTTATAACAAACCAAATTAAAGCTTTAGAAACATTTTTCATTATAATTAACCTTCTTGATCAACGATTTTATATCGCTTATGATTAATGACAGTTTTCTCTGGTAAATCTAATTCATTGAAGTTTTCCATAATTGTCAAGTCTACTATAACAGAGTTGTCATTAATTTTTTCAACACGGCCTCTTAAACCGTCATAAAATTCTACAATATTACCTACTTCTGCAACAGTCATTACGAGTCCTCCCTTAAATCATAGCTAGATCATATTGTACTAAAATTTACTTTACAAATAAACTAATATCTTTAAAAAAACTTGAATCTTATATACAAATATGAAAAGTAAGACATAATTGGAAATTTTAATATAAATCGTTAATAACTAGGTTAAGGGCATATAGAGAGACTTTACTTAAGGAGAGAATGTTATGAAGTTTATTAGTAATAATAATGTTACTGATCCAACGCTCAATTTGGCTATGGAAGAATATGTTCTTAAAAATCT
The DNA here is from genome assembly GCF_900458815.1 of Staphylococcus saccharolyticus. Classification (NCBI taxonomy): domain Bacteria; kingdom Bacillati; phylum Bacillota; class Bacilli; order Caryophanales; family Staphylococcaceae; genus Staphylococcus; species Staphylococcus saccharolyticus. The sequence goes on along the minus strand of NZ_UHDZ01000001.1, from coordinate 1,746,307 downwards.
TCTTGCTGAAGAAAGTTATTTTCTATTCTATATCAATAGACCCTCTATTATTGTTGGGAAAAATCAAAATACAATTGAAGAAGTCAATAAAGCTTATATTGATGCCCATTAAATTGACGTTGTTAGACGTATTTCTGGTGGTGGAGCTGTATATCACGATACAGGAAATTTAAATTTTAGTTTTATCACTGATGATGATGGTAATAGTTTTCACAACTTTAAAAAATTTACTATGCCTATTGTACTGGCATTACAATCACTCGGAGTAAATGCTGTAATGATCGGCCGAAATGATATTCAAGTTGGTGAGGCTAAAATATCTGGAAATGCGATGGTCAAAGTAAAAAATAGAATTTTTAGTCATGGTACATTAATGCTAAATTGTGATTTAGATGAAGTACAAAACGCTTTAAAAGTAAATACAGAGAAAATAAAGTCTAAAGGTGTAAAATCAGTCAGAAAACGTGTCGCTAATATTGATGAATTTTTAGATGAACCTATTGATATTAACGAATTTAAGCAAATTATTTTAAAATCTATCTTTGGGAAAAATAAGGTTGAAGAGTATGTATTAAGTGATGACGATTGGAATAAAATCGAAAAATTAAGTAATGAAAAATATCGTACGTGGGAATGGAATTACGGTAATAATCCTAAATATAATTTTGAGCGTGAAGAAAAATTTGATAAAGGTTTTGTTCAAATAAAGTTAGATGTTAAAAAGGGACGAATTGAACATGCTAAAATATTTGGTGATTTCTTTGGCGAGGGTGATGTAACAGAATTAGAGCATGCATTAGAGGGTGCTTACATGACTTTGAGCATATAGAAGAATCACTCAGAGACTATGACTTTTATCATTATTTTGGTGATATAAATAAATATGAAATAATAAGATTAATGTCTTAAATAAAAATAATAGAGGTCTATTCTCAACTTCGTTTAAAGTAGGGAATAGACCTCTTATAATGAGTGACACGAGTCTAATTTATTCACTTAAAAATGCTTCCAATTTCTTATATTCGTTTGTGAGTTGCATAAAATCCTCTTTATTCTTATTAACAAGCGCTTCATCAATTAAAACTTTAAGTTTTGCCTTCCTAGCATTTCTTAACGCCTCATCAATAACTAATTCTACACCAAAATCATTCACTGTGGTTACAAAGTCTCTCAGCGTAGTATATTTAACGTTAGTGTGATTCATAAAAACCACGACCTTTCGTATTTATGATATATAGGTATTATACAGATTTTAATTTTTGAAATCAATGAATATTCTGACATTTATAAATAAATATGTGTAAAAAGAAAATAAAAGTAGAACTTGACTTTGCTTATGAGCTAGATAAAATTAAGTTATTATTTTTAAAAGAAAATAATGGCATTAATTTATAATTGAATAAAGTGAGGTTTTTTAATGACTAATTTAATTGAAACAATTTATGTTATTAGGAAAGGTGATATGATTGTTCGTCCTATATATGATGAATATCAACAAACTTCCGGTGCGGAAATCATCAGATTTGATAAAACTCGAAAGGAAAGTCCATTCAAAGTTCAACGTATTATTGAAAGATCATGCAAATTTTATGGTAATAATTATATCAGCAAAAAGGGAGAAACCAATCGTATTACTGGTATTTCAAGCAAACCACCTATATTACTCACTCCATTATTTCCAACTTACTTTTTCCCAACACACTCTGATCGACAAGAAGAAAATATTTGGATTAACTGCACTATATAGAAAGTATAAAAGAACTAAAGAATCGTAAAAGTAAAATTATTTTTGCCAATAACGAATCATTTATACTCCACGTGTCTTTTCACAGTTTATGGCATCAGTACACAAATGTGATTATTTACTACTATATGTGATAAACAATCACGTATGAAATCTAATAATCCTGAAAAATCTATCGACTATAATCAATCCTCATTAAACATCTTCGAAGCACTTTCTCGTTACTCACTTTTTGAAGACAAATAGTTTAACTTCCTATGATTATTTACGAAATTAAAATTTAAAAAATTCTATGTTTATTTTTAAAATATGCGGCCCGTCAATATTAAATTAGTGTAAATGTTCCGTATATTTTTTGAAGATTTCTCTTGAAAAACTCAACAAGATTGATATAATAATACTTGTGCTTGATAGAGATAGTATAACTAAATATTAATCCGCAGTAGCTCAGTGGTAGAGCTATCGGCTGTTAACCGATCGGTCGTAGGTTCGAATCCTACCTGCGGAGCCATATGGAAACGTACTCAAGTTGGCTGAAGAGGCGCCCCTGCTAAGGGTGTAGGTCGCGAGAGCGGCGCGAGGGTTCGAATCCCTCCGTTTCCGTAAAGACGCTTATAATGGTTTAAATTCATTAAAAGCGTTTTTTGTCATTTTATAACCCCTTTTGTGTCAACGATTTGAATCTATTTTATTAAAATTCAATTTCTTAATAGTTTAAATTCATTTTAAATTTTTCAGTCAAATTGTGACTAAGAGTGTTAATAATAAGTCGTGCTTTAGTCACAATAATTTTTAATTGAGTCACAAGAAAATTTCATTTAAGTGGTTAACTACTTCTTTGTCTTCTTCGCTCTCAAATTCTTTAATTATATGTGAATAAATTTTAAGTGTCGTATGTATATCAGCATGACCTAATCTTTTTGAAATATATTGTATTGAAACACCTTTAGCTAGTAGGTAACTACAATGTGTGTGTCTTAAAGATTTCAAAGTATATTTTTGTAATCCATTATTTAAACAAAAATCACTAACAACTTTATTTACAGTACTGTAGTTAATAAAGTTTATTTTATTATGAAAGATGTAACCATTTTGATTTTTATCATGTAAATCTATTATAGATTGAATATAATCTAAGTCTTCTTTTCGTACTTTAACAAATCTTGCAGAATATATATTCTTTCGATCGTCTAAATAGATACGAGAATTCTCAAAGTCTAAATGGTCATATCTTAACCTTTGAACAGGTTTAAATCTTGAACCAGTAATGATTAAGATATAGATATACAGATAAGATAAATATGGCTTATTTTTTACATGTTTGATTAATGATTTTAACTCACTTAAAGTCATGAACTTATCCTCAATTGATTGTGAGGCTTTAACGCCTCTAGGGTTAGCATTTTTACAAGTATTTTTTTATTAAACCTTGTTCAATCGCACTTTCAAATGCCTGATTAAGGCAATTATTTAATTTGCTTATTGTATTCGTTGTTCTAGGACGTATCACACCATGATTTAAATAATATCCTTGTCCGTAATCCCTCAAAAAGGTTCTATAAGATAATAAATCTATTTCATTAATTGGAATATTACCAAAACAATCCTCAAACACTTTGATTGCAGTTATATATCTGTTATATGAGGTTTCATGAATAACGCCCAATTTTGTGACCTCTAACCACTTTCTATAGTAAGTCTCACAAAAGCGATTTGATTGCTTAACTCAAAAAACCATCTATTAAATTACTATGTTTTATTGTCATTGCTATTTTTGCCTCACGCTTAGTAAGAAAACCTCCTTTTCTATAACGTTTTCCTTCATAAATAAAAGTCGTATTGATACGTATTACCACGTTTATGTACGTTCATAATTATCACCAACTTTTTTAAAATTTAATATAAGCACAATTATAGAATAGTTATTCTGTGAATATATTCCAATGTAAAAGTCTAATGAAATTATGAGTTTAATACAGTACTTTATATTTATAGATTATTAAACGTTCTCATAGTAGTTGATTAAATTGAGAGTGAACTTAAATGTAACTTTTCAATTCTAATATGGGAAAACCTAATATTTAGAATTTCATCCCAAAATTCTTCAAGTTAGAGGATTTAGGGACCAACTTAAAGATCCTCAATAGAGTATCTACAAATAAATCAAATTAGTGATAACTTGTGGGACTGAGACTAGCAGTTCAGAATGAATTTTGCCTACTTTCTAAATATTATAAAAAATTATATTTAGTTACCACAAAATTAAACTCATTATTTTATTATTACACTTTAGTAATAAAGGTACTTTAATATGGAAAAAATTCAAATAAGGTATTAATATGTTTATGAAAAGAATTTAAATATTCTTTTTAATAATATTAAGGAGTGGTTTAAATGAAAGCTATTAAAGAAAAGAAAGATCTTTTTGACCTTGATGTTAAAGTAAATGCGAGAGAAATTAGTAATTCAGAAGCAGATCCACCACCTAATACAAGTTTAATTTGGTGTACACCAGGATGCGCCAAAAACTTGTAAATTAAATCTTTAAAGTAGTTAATCTAAGTGCAATGCTTAAGCAGAGTTTCTTTCATGAGAGCTCTGCTTATTTTTAGAGGTGAAATAATGAAAAGTATTTTTAAAACATCGAGATATTTTATTATGAGAGCTCCTTTATTACCAGTATCTGTTTACTTTAAACATTTAAAAGTTGAAGATATAGATTACAAATTTTTCTTCGATAATCCAATAATTGAAGAAGCTATTATGACTACGACATACCATTTATATCAAAGTTTAACTCAAATTTCATTTGAAAGTGAATCTAAGAAAGCTCGTAATGCTAAAGAGAGTTTCTTAAAATATCTTATTAGAATGAGTACAAGAGGAACACCCTACGGATTGTTAAGTGGGATTTCATTAGGTCAATTTGGAGACTTAACTGATATACAAATATCCAATTACATTAGTAACTATACTAAAAGAGTTAAAATAGATGGTTCGTGGTTAAGTAAATTAATTAGGTTTTTTGAAAGTAATTATGATTATTATAAAGATAGCTTTGTTATTTGGAATGATAGAGATTATATATCTAATGATCGTATTTACTTAGATAATCAAACATGTTTACTACAAGAAAATAGTAATGATACCGTTTCTATAAAATATAACGATATACTTAGATTTATTAAAGAAAATATGTATATGGATTTAACATTTAAAGACATATTAGAGTTAATTTCAGAAAAGTTTTTAATTAACGATGATTCAATAATAAAATCATTTTTACAGAAATTATTAGATAAAGAAATTATTTTCACTAGTTTAAGAACTGCATTAAAGAAAGAAAATCCGTTAGAGTTTATATTAAATTTTTATGGACATGTTAATCATCGTATACTTAAATCACTTCAATTAATCAATAATGATATAAAAACTTACCAAAATATGAAAATTGGAGAAGGTAAGGAAACTTTTTTGAGAATTAGACAATTAATGCGTGAATTGTTTGAAGCTAAAGAATATCTCCAAATTGATACTTGTGTAGGTACTAAAAATAACTTTTTAAGTAATGGTCTATCTAAAACAATTAGTGAAGCTGCTTATATACTATGGTTACTTTCCCCAAATGATTTAGGAACAAGTACTATCAAAGATTTTCATTACAATTTTGTGGAACAATTTGGGTTCGAACAGCTTGTGAATTTAAAAGAATTGCTTTCAGATGTTAAAGGAATGGGTTACCCCACTTATGAAAATCAATTAGTACAAAATGATATCCCATTATTAAAAGAAAAGTATCTCTACGCGATTTCTCACAATCAAGAGATAGAAATTACTGAAAATGACTTTCTAGATTTAAAAAGAAATAATACTATTTCTACAGACCAAGCCCCTGTAACTTCAGAAATTTATAGTGAGCTTTACTATGGAGATGCTATTGAAGGATATGAGGAATTTTTAGTTATTAGTCCAATCGTATCTTCTTATAATGCTGGTGCAACAATAGGGAGATTTTCAAAAGAGTTTAAGAAAGATTTACGTAATCAATTAAATAATGAAATATATGAACAATACAATGAGTATAGTAAAGAGAATGATACAGAGATTATCCATATTAATGAAATGCCAAAATATGCTAGAAATTTAAATCTTATTAGTTTAAGTTCTACAAAGTTTAAAGAGCTAAATCTTGATATGCCTTCTACTACAGTTCTTTTGGATGATTTATATGTAGGCAGCACTTATAATAAATTATATTTATTTTCTAAAAATTTAAAATCTAGAGTCGTATTTATAACGGATACTATGTTGAATTATGTTTTATGCTCAAACTTATATAAGTTTCTAAGAGAGGTTTCGTTAGGTACAACGAAATTTATTCAGCCAATTAACGATAAGGGTATTGAGATGTTTAATTACTGTCCAAGAATTAGATATAAAAATGTGATTTTGAAGCCAGCCACTTGGAAGTTAAGTAAAGATATGTTTTTAAAATGTATACAAGAAAATTGGATAAATAAGTTTCATGAGATTCAGCAATTTTATGCTATTCCCAATGATGTAACTATGGCTTTTGGTGATAATAGATTAATAATTGATTTATCTAATAAGAATCATATTTCAATAATAAAAAAAGAAATCAACAAACAAGGGCGAGTATGTCTTTTAGAGAGTTTCATACAATACTCTTATAATGATCGAATTATAGAAATTGTTACTCCAATATACAGAAAAGACAAAACAAATGAACAGATAATAAATATACCCCAAAATATATATGGCCATCCGCAATTAAAAAGAGATTGGCTGTCCGTTCATCTTTTTATTGAAGAAAGTTATCAGAATGAGTTTATTATTCAATATTTATTACCATTTGTAAGTAATCTTTTAGCAGATAATCAACTAGAAAATTTCTTTTTTATTAAATATAAAGATAATAAACATTTTATTAAACTCCGTTTATTAAATAAATCTAGAGATTTGTCTCTTTTATATAGAAAATTCTTAGAACATAAACAAATTTGGCTGAAAGAGTCAGAATTATCTCATTACGCTATCGTAGATTATCAACCAGAAATACATAGGTATGGAGGTATTCAATCAATAGAAACCATTGAAGATTATTTCATGTACGATAGTTGGTTAGCGATTAATATAATTAACCAAGCATTTACTTATCCTAAAGAGTTTATAGTCGCAATAACCATTAGCTTCTTGTTAAATGAATTGAAAATAAGCCAAAAAGAAATTGATGAAATGAGATATAACAATGTCGAAAACTTATACCGCAATAAGGATATAAGAAAATATAAAAATGACTTAGTAAAACTTACAAATCCAAAAGATAATTATCATTATTTGTCTGAAAAGATACCAAGTCTACATCATATTTTATACTGTCATTACCATGAGTTAGAGAAATTAAAAATTACTTTAAATCAAGCTTTATCCACTCCTAGAACCTATATAATTGGGAGTTTAATTCATATGAGATGTAACAGAATTTTTGGTGTGAATCGTGACAAAGAAAAATTTGTACTTTCTATTTTTAATGAAATAGAAAAAACGAAAAAATATTGGTGTGGTGAGACGATAAATGGATGAAGTTGAAGAAATTATTAAAGAAGAAATTGCATTTTTATCTAATTATAAAAATGCAACAATTCAAATAGAAAATAATAGTGAACATTGGAGTTCATACACATTATCGCATGGCTATCCGGGTTTAATTTTGTTCTTAAATGAGTATCAACGCTTATATAATATAAACCTTGAAAGGTTAATACATCAATACATTTTAAAGATTGGTAGAGAATTAGAAAGGGGAGTGGAAGGTTTCTCATTATATAGTGGGCTACCAGGTATAGCTTTTTCAATTGATATCATTTCAAAAGATAATAATAACTATCAAATCATTTTAAATAATATAGATGATCATTTAATAAGATTTATTAACCAAAAAACCACTAACATTAAAATAGAAGCTGTTCCTAAACATTATGATGTTATACAAGGATTAACAGGTGTTGGAAGATATTTATTAAATAGAGTGGAAGCCAATCCTAAGGTTTTATCTAGTTTAATAAAAATTATGCATTACTTTAAAGATTTACATTATTCAAAAAATCATTGGATAGTTTCTAAGGAGAATCAGTTTTTAGATATAGATAAACACAGGTTTACATTAGGAAATATTAATTTAGGTTTGGCTCATGGAATTTTAGGACCATTTTCACTCTTATCTTTATGTAAATTAAAAGGAATTGAAATTAATCATCATACGAGTCTACTTTCTGACGTTACTGATTATATATATAAGCCTGAATTTCAAAATAGCATGGGGTGGCTCGATCGTTATGATATAGCTGAAAAGATTTATCCATCAGTTTCAGTGAGGAATGGTTGGTGCTATGGAGATACTGGAATAATGAATACGATTTGGCTATTAGGATTGGCTTTAAATGACAATGAACTTATTGAAAAAGCAAAACGATTAATGCTGAAAATTGTGAGATTAACTAATGACGATTTAATTAGTCCAACATTTTGTCATGGTCTAGCGTCTCATCTTACGATTATAAATAACGTCAATAGTTATTTTAATATAGTAGAGGTAAACAAATATCTTGATAAAGTTACAGATAAGATTATGACATTCTATTCATCTGAAAATCCATGTATGTTTCATGATATCGAAATGTTTAAAGATCAACAACGCATATCGAATAAAGTAGGTTTATTAGAAGGGCAGATAGGTACGCTTTTATCTTTACTCAATTATAAAAAGAGACAAGCTAGCTATTTAGAAAAAAGTTGGACAAATATGTTCTTAATAAATTAGTAAAAAGATTGTGATGTTGAAAAAAATATCCCTAAAGAAATGCAAAGTGTGACTTTAGGGATATTTTTAGAAATTAATGATTTATTTATCTTTAATGACTAATTTATACCCAATTGCTCTTTTATTAATAATTTCTAGATCATCACAATGTTGAAGATTGTGTCTTAACCTGTGTATGTATACATTAATAGTGTTCGAGCCTACGTATTTTTGTGTATGCCACACCTGATTTTTTAGTTCTTCTCTAGATACGTATTGGTTCAAATGTCTATATAAGAAATTTAAAATCTGTAATTCTATATGGGATAAAGCATACGCTTTATCTTTAAAAATACATATATGCTTTTCAAAGTCGATAAATAATTTAGGTTTTAAATAATTTAAGTGTTTTTTAATTTCATTGATAATTAGACATTCTATAAGGTGCCTGTCTTCTTCATTAAGAATAATGTATAAAGCGACGCCTTTTTCATAAAAATCATACTTTCTTTTTCTATTATTGTTTTTTGTTACCACAATAACGGGTAGAGAATGAACTTTACTTTTTATGGTATGGTAATACTCATCACTCGATTCGTAAATGATAAGTAGATCTGGTGTAGTCTGATTGGAATTAATTACAATGCATTCATTAATTTTCAATATTGTCTCACGGAAGAGTTGGTTTAAAGAAGGTACAATCTGGATATTAAACATGTATCATCCTCACTCCTTCAATATTCTTTGAATATTTAGGTTGTTCAAAACCTTTTATTTATATGTATATAACTATTTAATTGATCCTCTATGCGCTTAATCTCTACAAATAGAGTTATAATTCTGTAGATGGTGTAACTTATGACAAAGTAAAATTATGAACCTTTTTGAGAAGTAATTCAATTAGTGACTCAGCTATTTTTTGCTACACTTCATTAACACCTTATTCGAACTTTTAAAAGTATAAATTGCTATTAATAATTATTAAAATTAGAAAATTCTGATATTTTATAGTGAACAGAGTTAATTTTTATTATAGAAATAGATAAGGACCATTTCTTCCCAATGAGAATAAACAAGTATATCTACATGCATCTTGTCTTTAATATCTAGGTCCTGGGCTGGGTTTTATATTACATATGAATAGCTGACTATTAAAATTTTAGAATTTTATTGCTATCCTTGGTTATTCATTATTAATAGAATGTACGTAACAACATTATGAAAAGACAAACTTAGTTAAATCTTTTATACAGTTTCTTTAAATACTTATTTTACATTATACATTATATAGGTTTTTATAATAATATACCATAAACAAATAAATAAAACTTTGTACAGATTTATTAAACTTTTGTGATGATTGATGTCATTTGTGGAAAAGGTAAAGGAAATACTATTAAGAGAATTTAAAGTATTAGTTAATAACAAGACAAATACAGGTGCTACTTTAAAAGAAGATGACAAACTTAAAAGTATAGAAGATGTGGATATTCTTATAATAAATCCTCATTAAAGTGGGATTATGATGTTAGAACTTATTAAAGAAAAAATAGTTATACTTAGTTAAAAATTTTGCATTATGTGATAATTTTATGATTAAGTCAATCTGATCTAACTACTAAATAAACAACAAAAAATGAGAGTGGAACAGAATTCGTATTGAATTCGATGTCTTACCCCCGTAACGAGAACTAGAGCTGAAAAAAATATTATAAGCGTATGTACAATTCAGTTATTGACTGCGAATATGCGAAAAATACCTAAAAATGATTGATATTCCAGACTCATTTTTGATAATAGTTTATTCATTTATAAAATGACAAAACGTGTGTTCATATAGGAATTAATATAATTGTAATAAATACTAAAATTTAATGTAATGATTTTAACTATGCTTTCTTATCGAAAGTAATATATCCATATTCATCTGCCTTTTTAGTAAATATAACGATAATTGCAACAACACTTGGTATACTTGTCCAGAAGAATACTAGGTGCAAGATGCCTTGACCTACTTGATCGGCGTAAAATTTATGTATACCTAGTCCTCCTAAAAACAATGCAACGATAATATAAATTGCTTTGTTAACTTTCATTGTTAAGCCCTCCTTATTTTATTAATTCAAACATTCATTACTATTTTTACAACATAAAGCTTTATTCATAAAAGTAATAGTTTTAAATAAGATGTTATGATATCAAATGTAAATTTCATTTTACTAGTATACTATGATTTCTTATATTAAAAAAAGAGTGTAAGAATTCTGTAATAAATTTTCTTAAAGCATTTAAATTCTTTATAATGGTGTTGCAATCTACATGAAAAGGATGGGGAAAGAATGATTAGAAAAGCGCGTACTAGTGATAACAGACAAATTGCCGAACTATGTTATATGATATAGAAAGATATGGAACCGGATATTACCAAGGAAATAACTAAAAATCGTGTGATTAAAGCAATTGAATTAAGTATTGTGAATGTGACTTATCGTACACTTTACGAGCATATTTGGGTATATGAAAAAGACGGTGTGGTCGTTGGATGTATTATTGCTTATCCTGGAACAGAGGAACTGAAATTCGAACAACAATGGGACGATTTACCTCTTGAAGATGATATTATGCGACTAGGTACACCATTACCCGAAAAGGAATCATTCGATGATGAGATGTATATTGAGGCTGTTGCAACAATACCAAAATACCGTGGACAAGGTATAGCCTCACAATTATTGAAGCATTTAATTTCTACTGATACTACTATAAAATGGGGATTAAATTGTGATTACGCTAATGAAGGTGCGCTTAAATTATATGAAAAAATTGGTTTTGAAGATGTAGGGGAAATGAATCTATATGGACATCGTTATCATCATATGAAATTAAATTAAAAGAGGAGCAGGACAGGAATCACTCTTAATTCGTTGTCCTACCTCCATTAGGAAATTCTCTGTGCTGAGACTCTGAGTTATATTTGTAAAAGTAAGTTCATTTTCAAGTCAGCATGCAACTTGAAAAGGTTTGGGAACCTTATGTTTTACTCTCAATAAATTATATTTCTATATTGCACCTAAAAGTGCGCTGATATAGATACCTAATGCATATAATAAGCCAAAGAAAGTATTTGTTTTACCTGTTGCTGCCATTGCAGGCATCATTGTCTCAGGTGTATCGTTTTTATTAAAACGTCTTACTGCTTTAATTGGCATTGGGAATGATAACAACACGAGTAAGTAGAAAAGTGAACCACCAGATTTAAAGAAAGCTGTAAAAATAACGATAAGATACGCAATGATATACATCGTAGCCATAAAAATAACTGACGCCTTTTTACCTAACAGAATAGGTAAAGTTTTTCTACCGCTTGCTTTATCTTTAACTCGATCTCGGATATTGTTAGCCATATTAATTAATCCGATTGTGATAACAATAGGGATACTTAACCAAACAATATATCCTTGTATATTTCCTGTTTGTATGAAAAAAGAAAGTAAAATGATTATCATACCCATAAATAATCCTGAGAATAGTTCGCCAAAAGGTGTCCAAGAAATAGGTATAGGTCCACCTGTATATAAATAACCAATTGCCATACACACGATACCAACTGGAATAATCCAGAGTGAACTTTGTACAGCTAAGAAGATACCTAAAAGTGCTGCGATAATGTAAAAAGCAATTGCGATGTTCATTACATGTTTGGAGCTCATACCATTACGTACAATTGCGCCACCAATACCTACGGAAGTATGGTCATCAAGCCCTTTTTTAAAATCATAATATTCATTAAACATGTTAGTTGCAGCTTGTATTAATAGACATGCAAGTAACATAGCTAAGAATAAACTGAATTTTAAATGGTCTTCACTACCTAGTAGGTAAATTTTGGCTGCAGCTGTACCAACTAATACAGGTACAACTGCTGCAGTTAAGGTATGAGGTCTCATCAATTGCCAGTACTTTTTTACGGTTGAATATTGTTGATATTTGTCTGACATGATTTGCATTACCTCTTGTTTATAAAGATTTATCATCAATATTTTAAAGGAATCATTACTAAAGGTCAATTGACGTGAAAAATTGCAATTTTTGTTTAAGCAATTATGACAACACATAACTTTAAAAATGATACAATACAGTAATGAGTAGAATTCGGAGGAGAAAGAAGTGAAAAGAATGGATGTGAATGTCAAAGAGGACGATATCGTCGATAAGATATATGAAAGTACGAAGGATTGGGTTTCAGTTGAAATTAAAGTAGACAAATCATTTGAACCTAGTACTTTATTTCATTTAACAGAACAGAATGCTGGCGATCGTTTTTACATGCGCTTAAATGATAACTATTCTTCATATTTCGGATATCATGCAGTTCAAAGGTTTAAAAATGATTTTGAAAACAAACAATCTATTTTTAAAGACTGGGAAAAATTAAAAGACAATATTGAGTTAATCCATCCAGATAGTGATTATCACCATTTAAGGCTATGTGGTGGGTTCCAATTTTCAGGTCATAAATCAGATGATGAGTGGAGAGAGTATGGGCTTAATCATTTTATTTTGCCTAAAGTTTTAATATCAAGTGAGGGCGCTCGTACATTCATCACTTATACAACAGAACGTCAAGACTTTGATATTGAGGTTTTTAAAGATTTAATTACTTATTTAGAACATACTGGTGTTGATACTTCAAGAGATTCACTTGGCGAAGTGACTCGTATGGAGGATATTTATAAAGACGATTGGCGTGACCTTGTTAATGAAGCCATCGATACAATAGATGAAAGTAAAAAGATTGTATTGGCGCGTAGACGTTTAATCAAGTTTGATAAGGAAATTAACATTCCATTTATTTTAAATCAGGCACTAAATAATGAAAAAAATAGTTATATTTTCTTATTAGAATCTAACCAATCTGTATTCTTTTCTCAAACACCTGAACAATTGATTAAAGTTGAAGATGGTGTACTATCAACTAAAGCAGTTGCTGGTACGATTAAACGTACTCATAATGAAAAAGTAGACGAAGAAAACATCAAGGCATTTTTAAAAGATAAGAAAAATTTAGGAGAACATCGTTTCGTTGTTGAGAGTATCTTGAGTGATATCAAGCCTTTCGTACAAGATGTAGAGTACAATGAAACGCCTAATATTTTAAAAAATGATCATTTGTATCATTTATACACAGAAATTAAAGCGAATTTAAATGACGAATCATACATTGGTTTAATTGATTGTTTACATCCGACACCTGCATTAGGGGGCTATCCGAAAGCAGAAGCTCTTGAATTTATTGAAAATAAAGAGTTTGGTACACGTGGATTATATGGGTCGCCTGTAGGATTTATCGATGTTTATGATGATTGCGAATTTATTGTAGCAATTCGTTCAATGCTCATTAAAGATTGTCAGGCAACTTTATTTGCAGGTTGTGGGATTGTAAAAAATTCCGACCCTGATAGTGAAGTGGCAGAGACAGCAGTAAAATTTTCACCAATGATGAATGCTTTAGGAGTAGATAATAATGACTAATTATAGTGAAGCGTTGACAGAGCAAGTGTTTTCATTTGCTTCAGAGTTATATGCATATGGTATTAGAGAAGTTGTAATAAGTCCGGGTTCGCGTTCAACACCACTTGCACTTGCGTTTGAAGCGCATCCAAAAATTAAAACATGGATTCATCCTGATGAGCGTAGTGCTGCATTTTTTGCATTAGGATTAATTAAGGGTAGTGAAACGCCTGTAGCAATATTATGCACATCTGGTACAGCTGCTGCAAACTACACACCGGCGATTGCTGAAAGTCAAATTAGCAGATTACCACTTGTCGTGTTAACGAGTGATAGACCTCATGAACTACGCAGTGTAGGGGCGCCACAGGCTATTAATCAAGTAAATATGTTTAACAATTATGTTCAATTTCAATTTGATTTACCTATAGCTGATGGTAGTAATCAAACGAAAGAGACTGTTGATTACCAAATGCAAATTGCCAGTCAATATTTATATGGATCACATCGAGGCCCGATTCATTTTAATTTACCATTTAGGGAGCCATTAACACCAGATTTAGATCGAGTTGACTTACTTACGTCAGATGTTAAGACGTTGTCCCATTACCAAAAGACAATTTCTGTTCATGATATAAGTGCTATATTGAAGAGAAAAAAAGGGCTCATTATTGTGGGAGATATGCAGCATCAGAAAGTAGATCAAATACTCACTTATTCGACTATCTATGACTTACCTATCTTAGCAGATCCACTAAGTCAATTACGTAAAAGCAAGCATCCTAATGTGATTGCTACTTATGATTTATTGTACAGAGCTGGATTAGATATAGATGTTAATTTTGTGATACGTGTAGGTAAACCTGTTATTTCTAAAAAGTTAAATCAATGGTTAAAGCAAACAAAGACATATCAAATCCTTGTCCAAAATAATGATAAAATTGATGTATTTCCTATACCACCACATATTTCTTATGAAGTTTCAGCAAATGATTTCTTTAGATCTTTGATGGACGAACCGTATGTAGAACGTAAAGAGTGGTTACAATTATGGCAGTCTTTAGAACAACAAGCACAAATTGAAATTAAAGATTATTTAAATCATGCTACAGACGAAGCGGCATATGTTGGTAGTTTAATTCAAAAACTATCGAAAGAGGATACTTTATTTGTTGGAAATAGTATGCCTATAAGAGATGTTGATAATTTAATGTTTGATAGTGAAGCAGGAATTTATGCTAACCGAGGTGCTAATGGAATTGATGGTGTAGTTTCTACTGCATTAGGTATGGCAGTGCATAAGAAGGTTACATTGCTTATTGGCGATTTATCGTTTTATCATGACATGAATGGTTTGCTTATGGCGAAATTAAATGCTATCAACATTAATATTATATTAGTAAATAACGATGGGGGAGGAATCTTCTCTTATTTACCTCAAAAAGATTCAGCTGATGTGTACTTTGAACGTTTGTTTGGTACACCTACTGGACTTAACTTTGAGTATACAGCGTTATTGTATGATTTTACGTATGAACGTTTTGATTATTTAACTGATTTCAAATACGCTGAATTATCAAGTATAGGTTCAGCTATTTATGAAATTATGACAAATAGAGATGATAATTTAAGACAACATCAAAATTTATATAAGAAATTGAGTGAAATTGTTAATGTTACACTTTGATTTTTATAAAGCTAATAATGAAACAACACAATTATTAGTTATGTTGCATGGGTTTATAAGCGATTCATCTACTTATAATGAACATATTAAACGTTTATCTCAACATGTTAATATACTTACGATTGATTTACCTGGGCATGGTGAGGATATATCTAATATTAATGATGTGTGGGACTTCCCGTATATTGTGCATCAGCTTGATCAAGTTTTAGAGCAGTTCAGAACTTATGATGTGTTCTTACTTGGTTATTCTATGGGCGGTCGGGTAGCGCTTTATTATGCTTTATATGGCAATGAAGCGCTAGCTGGACTGCTTTTAGAAAGTACTTCAGCTGGAATTCAAGATGAGGCGAATAAAGTGGAACGTGTCCGAGTGGATGAGGCTCGTGCGAAGGTGCTTGATATTGCTGGTTTGGAAATATTTGTGAATGATTGGGAGAAGTTGCCGCTTTTTCGTTCGCAGTACGATTTGGACGCGGAAGTACGAAAAGCTATTTGTGCCAATCGAATGAATCAAAATCCCCATCGGTTAGCTAAAGCGCTTCGAGATTATGGAACTGGCAATATGCCTAATCTTTGGCCGCTCATTTCATCGATTGGAGTTCGTACATTAATTTTAGTGGGTGAAAGAGATGAAAAGTTTGTTGATATTGGGCAACGGCTAGAAAGAGATATTTCAGATAGTCAAAAAGTACAAATTTCGAACGTCGGTCATACAATTCATGTGGAAGATGTAACGGAATTTGATACAATATTACTAGGTTTTTTAAAGGAGGAGCAAAATGACTAGACAGTGGGAAACACTTAGAGAATATGATGAAATAAAATATGAATTTTTTGAAGGAATTGCAAAAGTAACAATCAATCGCCCTGAAGTACGTAATGCATTTACACCAAAGACCGTTGCGGAAATGATTGATGCATTTTCACGCGCACGAGATGACCAAAATGTTTCAGTAATCGTGTTAACTGGCGAAGGAGATAAAGCATTCTGTTCAGGAGGAGACCAAAAGAAACGTGGTCACGGTGGTTATGTAGGTGAAGATGATATTCCTCGTTTAAATGTATTAGATTTACAGCGTTTAATTCGTGTCATTCCAAAACCAGTCATTGCAATGGTTAGAGGATATGCTATTGGTGGCGGGAACGTATTAAATGTAGTTTGTGACTTAACAATCGCCGCTGATAATGCCATCTTTGGTCAAACTGGTCCTAGAGTAGGTTCATTTGATGCTGGTTATGGTTCAGGTTACCTAGCACGTATTGTTGGCCACAAAAAAGCTAGAGAAATCTGGTACTTATGTCGTCAATACAATTCACAAGAAGCTTTAGATATGGGCTTAGTTAATACAGTAGTACCATTGGATAAAATAGAAGATGAAACAGTACAATGGTGTAAAGAAATCATGCAACATTCTCCAACTGCTCTACGTTTCTTAAAAGCAGCAATGAATGCTGATACTGATGGCTTAGCTGGGTTACAACAAATGGCTGGTGACGCTACTTTACTTTACTATACTACAGACGAAGCGAAAGAAGGACGTGACGCTTTCAAAGAAAAACGTAATCCTGATTTCGACCAATTCCCTAAATTCCCATAGGTGTTTAGATTTTATATAAATAGAAATCCCCTTGGTTAGTTCACTTAAATTAGCCAACGGGATTTTTTGTATGAAAAATAATTCATTTTTGAAGGGAACTATTTTGCCCAAACTGTAAATTTTGATAATAACCTAGATTGAAAAGAATAGAACCCTGTAACTAATATAAATGTTTTACGATGGTGGCATCTCATTAGGATACTGGTTGTACAAATAATTTTCTAAGCGACGCATACCTTCTTTTAACATATTCATGTCATAAGCGTATGATAGTCTTATATATCCTTTTCCAATATCTGTAAAGGAAGATCCAGGCACCATGGCTAAGTGGGCTTTTTCTAAAACATCTACACAAAAATCAAAATCATTATCTGTAAAATTTTTGATACTAGGGAAAATATAAAATGCGCCTTCAGGTTGTGCAGTGATTTCAAAACCGAGCGATTCTAATTTGTTTTTTAAATAATTACGACGTTTAATATATGCTTCGTTCATATATTTAGGAACATCTATTCCTTCTTTAAGTGCTGCTTTACATGCAATTTGAGCTGGTACGTTGGCGCAAATACAATTATAGGCGTGCATGAATGTTAATTTTTCGATTAAATACTCTGGACCGATTAAAAAGCCGATTCGAATACCTGTGGCTGAATGTGATTTGCTTAAACCACCAATGAGTAATAACTGATTACGAATCTCTGTAAATTCAGCGAATGATGTATGATGTCCAGCGAAAGTATTTTCAGCATAAATTTCATCACTGATGACAAATATTTCTTTATCAACAAGTGTGTCTACAATCGCTCTAGTTTCTGTTCGACTGAGTGCGACACCTGTAGGATTGGTAGGACAATTAAGTAATATTGCTTTTGTATTATCAGTTAAATGTTTCTCAATGAGTTCTGGAGTTACTTTAAATTCTGAATGTGTAGTATCCATAAAGATAGGTGTTCCACCTAAAGTTTCTACTAAAGGAATGTATCCTGCATAGATAGGTCCAGGAATAAGTATTTCATTACCTGGTTCGATAATACTTCTTAATGAGGTATCTAATGCTTCGCTAGCTCCATTCGTGACGATGATTTCTTCTTCACTGTAGTAGAATCCATATCGTTGCTTAAAATAATCACTAATCGCTTGTCGTGTTTCTACCAATCCTTTGTTATGAGAGTAACTTGTTTTATCCTCTTTAATTGCGTTAATATATGCATTTTTAACCACATTTGGCATAGGAAAGTCTGGTTGACCAATAGTTAAGTTGATACAATCGTCAATATACTTAATTCTATTTGAAAATTGACGAATACTAGGCGCTCTTAAAAATTTTGAATGTGTATTTAATGATAATTTCATTGTCTAAAACCTCTCTATAAAAAATACCAATATGCAGTATTTAAATTGTGTGAATAGTCTCATAATTCTTTCAAATTAGTACTATCATAACATATTTGCTAACTACATTTTGGTATTAAACTTAATTATAATATGAAATTTAATCTTTAAATTGTGATGGTCTTCTTAAATTTATTAGTGGATTCGTCCATTTACATACCACTTTAGATGACAATACGAACACAATAATGAGAGAAGTGACTATAAGAAATAAATATGTGAATATTGAGATGTTATCCTTAAATGGATATAATCCAAAACCTCTGATTATGCCTATAACAATACCGTGAAGTAAGTATACAAACATTGTTCTCCGACCAATATATGTGTAAAAACGTTGTTTCTGGGAAGTCAGATTTAAAAATGCACACATCGTGATAAGAATGATGATGTATAATAATAAACGTTTAAATGGACTGTAGACACCTTCACCGTGGCTTTCAAGAGAAGTGTATGGTGACCTAATAACCAGTCTCCATTGATAGGATGAATCGTGTAACCAATAAAAAATGAGATAAGAATAATAACAGATATAGCTATCCATTTTTTATTTCTAAGCTTTATTGTTTGTTCCTTAGTCACTAAATGTCCAATATAGAAGATAGGAAAAAATACAATTGTTCTTGATATACTCATATAACCGTCAATATTACCAGAAAATCCAGCCAAAATTGATACAAGTATAGAAATTGACAATACGATATATGGATTATATCTACGCACGATTACTAATACGACATGAAAGAAGAATAGTGTGAGTAGGAACCATAATGCAAAAACTGGATTAAATGGATCTAACTGTATAGCATCTTCTTTACCAGTAAAATAATAATAAAGTGAGAAGAATGCGAAAAAAATGACATATGGCACGAGTAGTTTCTTAGCAATTTTTTCTAAGTAATGTGGTTTATCTAAATTTTTTGCAAAATAACCTGATATAAATAAAAATGTAGGCATATGAAAACTATATATTAATAAATATAAAGCTTGTAAACATCTATCTTCAGAAGTATAAGGTTGTAAAAGATGTCCGAATACAACTAAAAATATTAAAACTGCACGGGCGTTGTCAAAAAAATAATCCCTATCTTTGATGGCGGTCATAAAGGGTCTCCTTTTTTCTATTTAGACATATTCTAATTTAGTATATATTTAGGTAATTATGCAAAGAATTTGTGCAATGTGTATATTAGTATTGTATATTTTATAAATAAAGCATATAAAATTAACAACTTAATATAGTGGAGTAGAACAACATGTATAAACAACTTGAAAAACTTATTACACTTACTAATAATGATTTAAATTTAGTCAATAGACGATTTGGCCAGCGTACAGATATTACCTCTGAGCAATTAGAACTTTTGCGTATTTTAAATAATTATGATCGCTTATCTCAATATGATTTAACAATGAAGATTAGAAGGGAACAGTCGATTGTGTCAAGATGGATAAAAAAGTTGGTATTAAAGGGTTATATCACGAGTCAGCAATCACATGATGATTTACGTTGTAAAGAATTAATTTTAACAGAAGAAGCACGTTCTTTAATTCAACAAATTAATACTGCAAGATGTGAATTAATTGAAGCTAGATGTCAATGTTTATCATCAGAAGAAATTGACAGTTTAAATCAACTATTAAATAAATTGAACAGTAGGCATATATTTATTTAGTAAAAGTAGTTTTACAAATTGGGTCGCAAGTGTATTGTATACTAAATCGTTTAATAATAAAAAGCTAAGTAACTTTGAAGTAGTAGGAGATGTTCAGACTAAAAGTTGGAATAAAATCTAATTTTGTGAGAGGACATCAGGGGACTTTCAAACTTACTTAGCTTTTTTATGATTGTATAGAGTTTATAAGACAACTATAGGCATTATAAAGAGTAAAAATATCAACTGTTACGTTTACATATAATGAGGGCACCTCTTAGTGTAAATCACTTAAGAGATGCCACAGTTAAACTTTATTTATATACTGGGATTTCGTAGTATTTACCAACTTCACACATAGTGTCATAGAATCCTTTAAGGACTTGAGCATTTACATTTGCCCAGTTAATATCAGTAGCATATTGATGAGTACCAGGTTTTGATGGGTTCCAACGCATTTTATATAGCGTATTTTGTCCAGCTTTAACGTATGATTGTCCGATAAATTGGGCTCCCCCTACAATGGCCTTAGATACTGAAGACCATCCAGCTTGTTTAGCATAGTTAATGCCATCGATTAATGGATTTTCATCATAAGCGCCAATTCCAAATACATTATGATATTTTGTAGGTGTTTGATCAGTGAATTTACCATTCACTACATCGCCACCTTTGGCTAATTGAGATGTACCGTTACCTGTTTCAACTAGAGCATGAGAGATAAGATAAATTTCATTAATGCCGTATTTACGTGCTGCCTCACTGAATGCCGCTCCTTGATTTTCTAATACACCTTTACCTTTTAGTAATTTATTTAACGCATCCACTGAAAGATATTGTGGTTGGTCTAAACGCAAGAATTGGTATTTCAATGTCGGATCATTTGCTAATCGAGTAGTATCCATAGCATATTTAATTTCACTATAATTTGCGTCAGTCCATTGGCCAGCTACATGTTGAACTTGTGGTTTGTATGGAAGATGATATTGAATTGTTGCTGCTTCGTCCAATCTCATTCCAGTATTAACATAATCAATGTTTTCTTTTACAAGATCCGATGATTTAATCCAAACAAATTTGCCATCTAATAGTTGTCCATAGTACCAAGTCACACCATCGATGTTTTTTTGTTTTATAACTGAGAATGGTTGTTCATAATATGGTCTTAATGTATAGCGACTTGATTGTGTAGGATTATTGTAAAAGTAGCTATTATTGTTGTTAATGACAAACGTATATTTATAAGGTGTTGCTTGTGTATTAGTATTATTGTTTGTTAAATCTTTTGCAGCCATCCATCCAGTTTTATTGTTAACAGTTCCATATAAGTATAGATCTTTACCAACATATACTGCTTTTGATGCTCTAAATGTCTTGTTTGATAAAGTCTTAGGTGTAGATAATTGTTGGTTTTTAGTACCCCAAGCTATTGAGTACAGACCATTGTTTGCCTGTTTAACTGTGTATTTACCAACTGACTTAACAGGATTACCAATATTTTGTGTTGTTACATCATTAATATTAACCCAACCTAAAGGTGTATTACGAGTACTATCTTGAAGTAATACATAAGTGTTATTACCTTTTTTACGTTGTTTGTTAATGATGACTGTGCGATTAGCATATTTAGCGCCACTTTTTGCTTTCTTATCATAAACAGATGCTCTTATGCCAGAATTATTAGTTTTAACTTGAGCAATTTTATTTACAGTTTGTGTTGCTGTTTTTTGAGTAGTTTTAGTTGTGTTAGTCGCTTTTGATGTTGCTAACATTTGAGTTGATACTTTTTTATTAGTAGTTGTAGGTTTAGTACTTGTTTCAACTTTAGATGAAGTAACTGGTTTTGTAGCAACCGATCTAACTGCAGTAGGCGTTGTTAGATAGTATTTACTAATCCAACCAGATTTACCATTGACAGTACCATATAAATAAGTTGCTTTATCAATTTGTTGTTGCTTAGTCACTTTAAATGTTTGGTTACCAGTACCTGTAACAGTTCCAGCTACTTGATTGAAAGTGCCCCATGGCACAGTGTATAGTTTAACACCAGCTTTAACATTATAAGTTTGGTTCACTTTAATAGGAGATTTAGCTGTATTATAAACAACGTCATCTTGTTTAATCCAACCATATTTAATGCCTGAGTTATAATCCTGAACTAAATAGAATTTATTACTTCCAAGTGTAGCCGATTTAGTGACTGATAAAGTACGTTGTACTTGGTTAGTAGCTTTACCTTTTTCATCGTACACAGTAGTGTACAAGCCACTGTTTTTAGGTTTAATTTGAGCTACGCCACTTTTAGCAGACACAGTCAATTTATTATTTGTTGATGGTTTATCAGTACTACTAGATGATGGAGTAGATAGATAATATTTACTAATCCAACCAGACTTACCGTTTACAGTACCATACAGATAGATGGCTTTATCAATTTGCTGCTGTTTAGTTGCTTTAAATGTTTGATTACCAGTACCTGAAACTTTGCTAGCTATTTGACTTGGTGTACCCCAAGGTACTGTATAAAGTGTTGATCCAACTTTAACATTATAAGTTTGGTTTATTTTAATAGGAGATTTAGCTGTATTGTAAACAACATCATCTTGTTTAACCCAACCATATTTTTTGCCAGTATTATAGTCTTCAACTAAATAGAATTTATTATTACCAAGTGTAGCCGATTTAGTCACTGATAACGTTTTTTGAACTTGATCAGTTTGATGTCCTTTACTGTCGTACACAGTAGTGTATAAACCACTGTTTTTAGGTCTAATTTGAGCTACTCCACTATTTGCAGATACAGTCAATTTACTACTTGAGCCACCAGAAGGTTTAGTAGAACTAGATGAACTTGTACCCCAAGGTGCAACTTGACCTGTTTTAATTAAATATTTTTCATTAATTAAGTCATATAATTCTGCGTAACTATAGTTATGATTTTTAAAGTATTGATGGGGATCGGCATGATCGGTACCACCAAGATATCTTGAAATAGCATAGTGTGTCCACACAGTACCCTTGCCGTCGTTTTCAGCACTATCTGGTTTTAAACCATAATATTGTAATTGAGTTGCTGCATAATCTGCATAGTTATTCATTGAACGTGCAAATGAGTCATAATCATGTGTGTGTACTATTTCAACATTAATAAAACGTTGATTTCCATAATACCCAGCGCCCCAAGATAAATAGTCAGTAGGAGCAGTTTCAACAATTCTGTTGCCATCTACAAAGGCATGTACGAATGCATTATTGTAATTACGCTTCATGTATGCAATTTCACCGTCGATAGTTGAATTGTCATTCGCAGTATCATGAACTACGATACCCTCTGGTCGTCCTACGCCATTTCTATAACCATATTTAGGGAAGTACGATGTATAGTCCTCTTCAATTTGTGGCGCTTTATAGTTCTTTTTACGTATATAGTCGTTGATTGGTGATTTAACTTGAGGTGTGTATTTAGGTAATGAAGATGTATTGCTACTTACTGAATACAACATTCTTGGTTGTGCGACTGAACTAAAAGTAGTGATTTGATTAGTAACATTTTTTGTTTCATTCGTTGAAGTAGCTTTTTTGATAGAATTTGTTTTAACAGTATTTGATTGTAATTGATTAGTTGTATCTGGCTTATCTGTAGTTTGTTTATTTGTTAGATTATTGATTTGAACACTTGTTGAAACGTTTTGAGTGCTATTAGTAGCTTCGTCTTTTTCATCGTAGTCAAAGTTATAACCAGATGGATTTGTGTTAGTTAATTCTTTATTTGAAGTGTTGTTGTTTCTAGTACTAATTTTTGGTTGACTTACTTCCTGAGCTGTAGTTGTGTCGTTTTTTTGAGCTATGTAATTATTAGTTGTATCTTTACTTTCTGCATTATTAGAAATATCACTTTGCAATGATGTGATACTTTCATTTTGTTGATTCGACGAAACTTGAGAAACAGGTTTTACTAACTCATTAGTTGATTGAGAGTTATCAACGTTTTGATTTGAACCAGTTGATTGATTTTGAGAAGTATTTCTAGAAACATTTAGTTCATCTAATGATGCATCATATATTTTAGTATCTGTATCTTGTTTAAATTGAACTTTTGTTGGGTCTTGGTATGTTTGTGTACCTGATATGTTTTGAGTTGATTGAGTAGCTGTTTTTTTT
This sequence comes from Staphylococcus saccharolyticus, assembly GCF_900458815.1. Taxonomy (NCBI): domain Bacteria; kingdom Bacillati; phylum Bacillota; class Bacilli; order Caryophanales; family Staphylococcaceae; genus Staphylococcus; species Staphylococcus saccharolyticus. The sequence goes on along the minus strand of NZ_UHDZ01000001.1, from coordinate 1,721,736 downwards.
GCTTGTTCTGTTTGTTTAAGTGTAATTTGACCATCAAGGACATTTTTGTTACTTGTTTGATCCTGTTGGGGTTGTTCTTCCGCATATGCATGATGCGCTGTAAAAGCAGTTCCTACTAACGTTAAAGCAACCATTGACGGTAATTTATAATTGAATTTCTTCGCCATTTTATTATTTACTCCTCGCATGTTTAATATTTTGAATTAATTATAATATTTGTTGTCATAACTGTATTACTTTTAACAGTTTTGTAATCTAATTTTAACCTATATCTCAAATATAAATTTGTGGTTTTTATCTTTAGACCATTGGTAAATCAATACATAATGAAATTATTAGCTTATATTCTACATGTGAAATATTACATTTTAAATAAATGAAAAAGATGATGTTAGTATATAAAAAAGACTATAAAAACTTCTTCATAATAATGTGTTTTATATTTTCTTCGAAAAAATAGTTGGAGTGAGGGGTGTAGCCTAATTTTGAATAGAAGTCTTGTGCTTGTACTTGCGCATGCATCGTTAACTCGTTATAATCATTTTCTCTAGTTATTATTTCTATCGTTTTCATTAAATTTTGACCATAATTTAAGCCCCTGTATCTTTTTAATACTGCCAGACGTTCTACCTTTCCAGTATAATTATTTATCGATCTTATTCTAGCTGTAGCGAAGGGACTATTTTTGTCTATATAACCAACAATATGGATAGAGTTATATTCATATTGATCAATTTCATTTTGTAGATGAACGCCTTGTTCTTCTACAAATACTTTTTTTCTAACGTCAAAGAAATTTTCTAACATTATTCACAAAATGAACGAGGGTTATAAATATCACTATTTTTATAAAGCTTCTTTTCTAACAATCGCACAATATTGCCAAAAAATACGTAGTTGTGCAATGTTCCAATTATTCATACCCATAGTATAACCTGATGGTTTAAATATCGTCACGTCAGTAACCTCTAATGCTGCAGCTATTAAGTATTGAAGAGGTACGCTAATATTTTTCATTGTTTCCGAAATGCCATTTTCATCATATACCCATGTGAATGGTAAGTCGGATTCAAAAACATCAACTTTATTAAAAATTTCAGGTAGAGCAAGAATATAACAAGCACCGTCAACAACAGGATTATCAAAACTATTCTTATAATAAATTAAAAGTGCTTCATAGTTTTCTCTATGTTCATGATTAACATAGAAAAATTCATTTCTAAATAAAGCCATATCTTTACTGTGAATGATTTGTTGTTCGAGTACATTAAACATGCCATTAATATTAGCAACTTTCTCGTATGTTTTACGACTCATATTTTGAGCTCCTCTCTTGAATTTATATAAAGAATGATGTGAATTTAACATTATATAATAGTATTTATTGTATTGCGTTGTTGCTACTGTTATCTATCATATCATTTTGTTGGTCTTGATTTTGGTACTTGTTTACTTCAGTATTCTGTTCTGTTTGAGTGCCATCTTGCATATGTTGTTGATTTTGTTCTTGAGTATCGTTATTAGAGTGATTATCAGTACTATTTTCAGTATGATTGTTAGTTGATTCTTTTTGATTTTTGCGTAGTAGACTCTCGTCTAACTCAGTAAGAGGAATAAGGGAACCATAATGTTTAATAACTCTATAATCCAAGAATTCATCTTTATCTGTAATTTTAGATAAGCCTAAGTCTGAGCGCAAGATATTTGAATATTTCATTATACTTTTTACACTTGGATGATAGTAATAAATATCGTTTAAATAATCATCTTTACCTTTAAGTTGAGAGGTTTTAATATCCGTATCTTCAGTTAAATACATTTTAGCTAAAGATTTAATTTCCTTTTTAGTAAGGTTATGTTTTGCATTTTTACCTACAATATTTATAACGTTATCTAACTTATCAATTGAATCTAAACTTTGGGCCTTTTGGAACAAAATTTTAATTAAATCCATTTGTCTTTGACCGCGTTTTAAGTCGGAATCGTGATGTCTAGTTCGTGCTACTGCTAAAGCTTTGTCACCATTAAGTTTTTGATAACCTTTTTTAATTTTAATTCTACCTGTATCATCACTATTAGGTTCGTTTAAATTGTACGGCACATCGTAATAAATACCACCTAATTCATTTACAGCTTCAACAAACGCTTTCATATTGACACGTACATAATAGTCTGCCGGTACATTCATTGTAGCTTCGACTGCATCCATTGAAGCGATTGGACCACCGTAAGCATGAGCATGAGTAATTTTATCATAATAGCCAACTTTGGGGATATAACTTATAGTATCTCGTGGTATGCTTAGCATTCTAATTTGATGTCTTTTTTGATTAAAAGTAGATAAAATCATAGCGTCTGATCTTGAATGTTCAATACTCTGTCCGTTCTTTTCTCTACCTTCATTATTGTCTATACCTAAGAATAAAATAGAAATAGGTTGCTTTTCAGGATTAACTTTAGAATCTCGTAAGTTAGACTGCCTTTGAGCATCTTTAGCGTCCTGTGAAGATTCAAAAGCGGATTCTGAACTATGATATAACTGGGTAGCAAAAATAATTGGAACAACGAGTAGAACGAATGTTAATAATATTAAAAAAAACTTCAAAAATTTGTTCATTGTTAGTGCTCCTATAATCATTAAAATTTTTAAAATCTATGGTTAGAAATTGTTAATTTTGAATCATCTGGTTGCTATTAGTATATGTACACTATAGCCTTAAATTTTATTACTTTATTGTTAAAATTACAACTCTCAACTACACATTATTTTTACAAAATTCAAATAAAATTTACATTTAGTGTAAGAAATATAAAAAAGATTTTTTAATGGTACCAAAGTACTATAGATTTATTTTCTAATAGACGTATTATCTAATTAAAGTGATTTATCTACGGTGTTAAGTTATAATTAACCTTAGCTAAAGTTATAGAGACATTATATATATTCAATATAAAGGTATTTTTATTTTCAGTGAAAACTTTAATCAAAGATTCAAGCTGTTATTTTCCTTTGAAAATGAGTGTTTTAAAGAAAGGAGATTACTCATGAAACAAGAATGGATAAAACGATTGGATGAAAGTTTAATTCGACCGTTTTATGAGCAACAAACTGATGAAGAGATAGAAGAGGGATTAAGAACACAATTATCTTTTGGGACGGCAGGTATTAGAGGTATATTTGGAATTGGACCTGGAAGAATGAACGCTTTTACTGTTAGAAAGGTAGCTTTAGGTATAGCTAAATTCTTTAAGTCAATTAAGGACAATGTAAGTATTGTTGTATTTTATGATTCAAGATTACTTTCAGATGCTTTTGCTAGAGAAATATCAACAATATTAGCGCAAAATAATATTAAAGTTATCACTTCCAATAAATACAAGTCTACGCCAGAGCTATCTTATGCAGTTAGATATTATAATGCTGATGGTGGGGTTATGATTACTGCGAGCCATAATCCAAAAAATTATAATGGTATAAAAGTTTATAATCAATATGGCGGTCAACTTTTGCCAAAAGATTCAGCAATATTAAGTAATTACATAGAAGAGATAGACAATCCTTTAGATATTGATTGTTTAGGATACAGTGCATTTTTAAAAGATAATCAAATTATTTATGCAAATGATGACCTAACTAATAGTTATAAGAAAAAGGTTATTCAAACTACTGGTAAAATTGAAAAGAAAAAAGCTAAAATTGTTTTGACTAGCTTACATGGTACGAGTTTACCAATTGTAGCAGAGATATTAGATGAACTTGATTATGACAATTATGTAATTGAACAGAACCAATCGAAACCAGACGGTCATTTTCCTACAGTTAATAATCCTAATCCTGAAGATGAAGAGGTATTTAACGATAGTAAAATATTAGCAGAACGAACTGATGCGAAGCTTATAATTGCTACAGATCCTGATGCAGATAGACTAGGTATTGTTGAAAGATTAGCAAATGGTGAATATCGTTATATCAATGGAAATGAAATTGGGCTTATTCTCATGAAACTGAGATATCAAGACTTAGTAAATGCTTCTTTTGAAAGTTTATATATAGTCAAGTCGATTGTAACGAGTGAATTAGGTGAAAAGCTTGCAAAAGCCCTTAATGTAAAGGTTTATAATGCTCTTACTGGGTTTAAATTCATTTCAGATATTTTAAATAAAAATGAAGGTAAAGACGAGAAACTTCTATTAGCTTATGAAGAAAGTAATGGTTATTTAGCTGAGCCGTTTACAAGAGATAAAGATGCAATACAAATTGTTCCATTAATCATAAAATACAAAAATATATTATATGAGAATAATATTACCTTTACAGATACGCTTATAGACATATACAAAACGATTGGCCATTATAAAGATATTAATTTAAGTCCGTCATTTAAAGGACAAGAAGGTCAGATGAAAATTAGAGAAATTATAGACTTCTTTAGAAATGAAAACGTGTATCAGATGTGTGGGTTAAATGTTAAAGCTATAGAGGATTATCAATTGGGAAAGATTAAATATCTTGATAGTGGTTTAGTAGAACAAACACGATTTCCAAATTCTAATTTAATTCGCTTTATTTTTGATGAAGGATTCATAGCTATTAGACCTTCTGGTACAGAACCTAAAATTAAAATTTATTTTTCACTTGATGTAGAAGATATTAATAGTGTGATTGACGAGTTCATGAAGACATATATCGAAAATTAAAGATATGAATGTGTGAGGCAAATAAAAAAATATGAAACTTAATAAATTTAAAATAATATTTTTTATAATTGTATTAGTTACCTTGATTGTTTTAGTAGGGGTGTTAGGATTTAAATGGAATAAACATCATATGGTTGAAAATCATGCTTTAAAAAAGAAAAATGATAATTCAACGTACATTGAAAAAAGAGATAAATCTCTAAAAACGCCAAACAAATTGAAAACTGTATATAAAAAAGACCCCATGTCTAAAGAAATAAATAAATATTTAAATGAAACAAAATTTAGTGGGACGGTTGCAGTGTTTGAAAATGGGAAAGTTAAAATAAATAAGGGCTATGGTTATCAAGATATTGAAAAAAGAAAGAAAAACAGTCCAAATACCATGTTTCTTATAGGATCAGCACAAAAATTTACCACTGGATTATTACTTAAACAACTTGAAGTTGAAAATAAAGTGAATATCAATGATTCCGTCACAAAATATTTACCTTGGTTTAAAATAGATAAAGTAATTACTCTTAAAGATTTGATGTTACATAGAAGTGGTCTTTTTAAATACGAAGCTTCAACAAATATTAAAAATTTAGATCAAGCAGTAAAATCAATTCAAGCGCGTGGTATTAATGAAAATATGTATCATAAGCATGAATATAATGATGGCAATTATCTAGTCTTAGCAAAGGTTATTGAAAATGTAACTGGAAAGCCATATGTTAAAAATTATTACGACCGTTTAGGTGATAAGTATCATTTAAAACATACAGCATTTTATGATGAGAAACCTCTTCAAAATGATATGGCGAAAGGGTATAAATTAAATAACAATACATTTTTATTTTTACGACCAAATATCTTAGATCAATATTATGGAGCAGGTAATTTGTATATGGCTCCATATGATATGGCTAAGTTGATTTCTGAATTACAAAAAAATAAAATTTTCAGTCCTGAGATTACGCACCCTATTTTGCATGAATTTGGTACTGCAGAATTTCCAGAGGAATACAGATACGGATTCTACGTTACCCCTTATTTAAACAGGGGAAATGGTGTATTTTTCGGACAAATATTTACAGTTTATTTTAATGATAAATATATAGTAGTTTTAGGAACTAATGTAAGTAATACTCCAGGCTTTGTAGATAATGAAGATAAGATGAGACATATTTTCTATAATATTTTAAAACAAAAGAAACCATATAATACTGCTGGAGTTAAAGTTAAATAAACATTATGACTTAATAAATAGCCAATAATTCACGTATTCATTGGCTATTTTTAGTGTGTTGAAGTAAATTATTTGCAATTTTTAAGTGAACTTAAAAAGATATCTTTAAATTCGCTTCCTATTGGACTTAATACAACTGAACAATTAGGGTATTGAGAGTTAAAATTAACTACAGTCGCACCTTTAGTATACTTACCATCTAACTCGATTTGTACATCTGCTTCTTTAACGATAAATGACTGAGGGTTAAGTAAATAAAGGATTGTAAATACATCATAGACTTTAACTCCTATGTCAAAATCTTCACTTCTATAATGCTGAAATAGGTTATATAGCATTCGGCCTGTTTCATTGACTTCTTTGAAACTTTTGACAAAATCATATGTAAACATTGCTTTACTAGCTAAATCTAGGCCTACCATTGTAAGAGGTAATCCTGAATTAAAAACGACTTGAGCAGCCTCTGGATCACAATAAATATTAAATTCAGCTAGTGGAGTCACATTTCCTCTTCCAGTACTTCCCCCCATAATGATAACTTCTTTGATATGATTTTGTACCTCTGGATAGCTTGATAAAAGAATAGCAATATTAGTTAATGGGCCAATTGCTACAATTGTAATAGGTTCCTCGCTGTTGATAAGCAAATTTTTCAAAGCTTCAACTGCATGAACTGAGGTTAAATCACTTTCGGAAACAGGTGGAAATTGATAGCCATCCATACCTGATTCGCCATGTACAGGTGCTGCATCGACAATTTGATTTAATAATGGTTTTGAAGCGCCTCTATGTACTTGTACGTTGCTATTAAAAAATTGTTTGAGTTTAAGTGCATTTGCAGTTGTTTTTTCTATGCCAACATTTCCGTTGACAGTTGATATCATTTTCACATCAAATTTTGAATGACATAAAGCTAAACTAATAGCTGCTGCATCATCAATACCAGGGTCAGTATCTATAATAATAGGAATCTGCATGATTGATGCTCTCCTCTCCTTTTAAACAATTTATTTAATTAAGAGTAACATTGTATATATTTAATTTCGACATAAAAAACAAGCTAACAAGAATGTGTTAGCTTGCTTTAAGATAAACAAAGTAGAAACTTTGTTTATTTGTTTCAATTTTATAAGTGGTGAGAGTGTCCACCTTGCATTACCCAGTATGTTCCAATAACAGTAGCTAGAGTAATAATAATTGCAAAGATAACTTTGAATGTTTGAAGACGTCCGTCTCTACCTTCAGTTAAGTGCATGAACATTAATAATTGAACTGCTGCTTGGATGAAAGCAAAACCGAAGATAATAGTTAACTTAGCATGGAATGTCATGTTTGTGTATAGAGTTACAAAAACTGCTAAAAGTGTTAGTACGATAGAAGCAATAAAACCTACTGTATGTTTTACGATTGTATTCATCCGCTATACACCATCCCTATCATATATACGGCAGTAAAGATGAAGATCCATACAACATCTAAGAAGTGCCAGTATAAACTTACTATAAACAACTTAGGAGCATTGTAAGAATCTAAACCGCGTGTGCCGATTTGAATTAATAAGCAAATAATCCACACGATACCTAATGATACGTGGGCGCCATGCGTACCTAGTAGAATAAAGAAACTAGACCAGAAAGAACCAATTGTTGGATTGACACCTTCTTGAGTATAGTGTGCGAATTCGTAAATTTCAAAACCTACGAATACAAGGCCTAAGATAACTGTGATAATCATCCAAATCATCATTAGGTTTTGTTTTTCTTGTCGCATGTAATAAATAGCAATACCACAAGTATAAGAACTTAATAATAACGCAAATGTCATTATTAAAACTAAATGTAATTCAAATAAATCTGTAGTTAATTTACCACCATATCCGCCACCATGTTGCAAAGTTAACAACGTTGCAAATAGGGTGCCGAATAATGCAAATTCAGCTGTAAGGAAAATCCAAAAGCCAAGTTTATTTAATTCGCCTTCATGTGATCGAGAATCAATAGTATTTACATCATGACTCATGACTTACAGCCTCCCTTTCTTTAATTCGAGCTTCTCTTAAACGAGCTTCAGTTTCTGCAGCTTCTGAAGCAGGGATGTGATAACCATGATCGATTTGGAAACTTCTCCAAATTAAAGTACCAAAGATACCTGCTAAGCAGATAAGTGCTGGAACAATTGATTCGAAGACTAAGAAGAAGCCACCAATAGTCATAAAGATACCTATCCAGAAACCTACTGGAGTATTATTTGGCATATGAATATCTTTGTAGTTATGGTTATCTAAATAATGACGACCATGTTCCTTCATGTCTACAAATGTATCATAGTCATTCCAATCAGGAGTGATAGCAAAGTTATATTTAGGTGGTATAGCTGAAGCTGTTGACCACTCTAAAGTACGACCAAGACCATCCCAGTTATCTCCAGTTGCTTCACGTGGAGCTTTGATATGACTGTAAACGATACTTACTACTAGGAATAAGAATCCTACCGCCATCAATAATGCACCGATAGTTGAGATGAAGTTTAATAACCACCAACCATCAGAAGGCATGTAAGTGTATAGACGACGTGGCATACCATCTAAACCTAGAATGAATTGTGGTAAGAAACAAACGTTGAATCCAATCATGAAGAACCAGAAGCACCATTTGTTTAATGTTTCGTTTAATTTGTAGCCCATCATTTTTGGATACCAGAAGATTAAACCAGCTAAGCAAGCAAATACTACACCAGTAACCAATGTATAGTGGAAGTGAGCTACTAAGAAATAAGTGTTGTGATATTGATAGTCAGCTGATGCCATCGCTAACATTACACCAGTAACCCCACCTAATAGGAAGTTAGGGATGAATGCTAATGAGAATAACATAGGTGACTCAAAAGTAATTCTACCTTTGTACAATGTTAACAACCAGTTAAATAGTTTAACTCCGGTAGGAACACCGATTAACATTGTTGAAATTGAGAAGAATGAGTTAATTAATGCACCATTACCCATAGTGAAGAAATGGTGAACCCAAACTAAGAAACTTAAGAATGCGATACCTGCAGTTGCCCAAATCATACTTTGATGACCGAATAAACGCTTACGGGCAAATGTAGGAATAATTTCTGAATACATACCGAATGCTGGTAGGATAACGATGTAAACTTCAGGGTGCCCCCATACCCAGAAGAAGTTAGCCCAAAGCATTGGCATACCGCCATTTGCTACAGTGAAGAACTGTGTTCCAAAGATTCTATCAGCAGTCATTAAAGCAAGTGCTACTGTGAACACTGGGAATGCTAAAATAACAATCAATGTTGTAACAAAAGTAGTTACACTGAACATTGGCATTTGCATGAATTTCATTGTTGGAGTCTTACATCTAAGAATCGTAACAAAGAAATTGATACCAGTCATTAACGATCCTATACCGGATATTTGAATTGCAATCAAGTAATAATTAACACCTGGTCCGGGACTAAATTCACCAGCAAGTGGTGCGTAGTTTGTCCAACCAGTAGCTGGAGATCCACCTACAATAAATGATAGGTTAAATAAAATCATACCAGCGAAGAATAGCCAGAAACTAACGTTATTCATTACAGGGAAGGCAACATCACGAGCACCTAATTGTAATGGAATAACAACATTCCATAAACCAAAGATAAATGGCATAGCCATAAATATAATCATGATTACGCCGTGTGTACTAAAAATTTGATCATAGTGGTTAGCTTCCAAGAATTTATTATCTGGAATTGTTAATTGAGTACGAATTAATAACGCGTCAATACCACCACGAACAAACATTAATACGGCACAGATTAAATACATAATACCGATTTTTTTATGGTCTACGGATGTGAACCATTCTTTATATAGATATTTCCATAATTTAAAATAAGAAATTACAGCTATAAGTCCGATGACTAAAAATGGGGCAGCAATTTGTGCCGAAATAATCATCCAGTTACCTTTAACTAGTAATTGATCCCATGGAAAATTCATTAATGTCCACCTCCATGATCATCGTGTTCTTTTTTTTGAAGTTTAGACGCATTTTCGTCTTTAGCTCCTTTAGAAATTTTTTCCATTTCCTTAGAGTTATGGTTCTCTTCTTTTTTGAACTCATTATCATATTTTTCATTGTTGCCGAGAATCATAGCTTTCATACCATGACGTTCATAGTTAGGGTTTGTAACTTTAACCTTACGAGCTGGCTTAATAGGTTTATCTTTTACATCTTTGTAAAGATCTTTTTCTGCTGTGAAGTTAGGATCTTTTTGTTCAAAGTTGAAACGTTTGTACGCATAAAAGATATATTGAGGATCAGCTGCAGGGTCCACAAACGCCATATGAGTACCATTGAATGTTAATTCTTTATTAGGTGTGCTTGGTAAGAGTTGTTTATCAAATGTATATTGACTTAAAGTTTTCTTACCTTTAGCATCTTTAACCCATTTATCGAAATCACTTTGACTTACAGAGTGAACTTTAAATGTTTGACGAGAGAACCCCTCACCATTGAAGTTAGAGTTACGACCTCTGAAAGTACCTAATTGATCAGCTGTTAATGTCCAATTCATAGTCATACCAGTCATTGCATATTTCTGACCACCTAATTGTGGAATCCAGAAACTTGTCATAGTATCCATTGCTTGAAGCTTGAATACGACTGGACGATCTTTAGGAATTGTCAACGTATTAACAGTTTCAATATGTTGATTTGGGTAGGCAAAGAACCATTTGTAACCAGCGCTTACTGCGTAAACCACAAGTGGGTCCTTGTCTTTTTGAGGTGGTTTTTCATAATCGTATAACGTTTTAACTGTTGGAATAGCTAAAGCTATAACAATTAGGATAGGTACCACAAACCAAATTGTTTCAATTAAAGAATTGTGGTGCATCTTACCAGATTCACTATTTTTATTATAGCTATATTTAAAAATGAAAATAGCAAACATGGAAAGCACAACGACAACAATAACAAGCATGAAGATGATTGAGTAGATGATCAAGAACTTCTGACTACTTGCTACTGGCCCTTTTGCATTAAAAACTTCTACATTTGAACAACCACTAAGTAAAACTAGTGTGCCAAATAATAGAAGCAAAGACTTAAATTTTGACACTTTTTTTGACCTCCTAATACTACAAATGTAGGGCTTACCAATAATTTTAGTTTATTACACAATATTTACAAGAGTCTGTTCAAAAAAAATTATTGTTATATGTAACGGAGGTCGATTGGACCTAGATATGACGGGGTATGTAAGATTTGTTAAAATTATGTGTACATTTTGTGGAAATAGACAAATTTAGAAAGATCACATGTAATGCAACACTTTATTGAGAAAAATTATCACTTAATTGCTTGAAATCTTACTCTCCGTTGCTTAAGAAGAAAACACATTTTTAGAATATTAATGTTAATTAAGCTTCCTAATATCAATTTTTATTATATCTAATATGTATGTAAACTCTGACATAATATTATTTTTATTTTCCAAGTGACTAACCATATATAGAAGTTTTTAGTTTTTTGATATAAAAATGTTAGTTTTGATTAAGAAAACAAAATTTAATTCTATATGTAGATAAAGTGATTATATTTGTATAGATATTACATTACTATTTGCAAATATGTTTAAAAATTACTTTTGATTAATGATGAACATTAAAACTAGAAATACTTATTTGTTTTAAAATTTGAATTTCACATTGTAGTTGTCTGTTCGTTTTGATTCAAGAAAATTACTGTTGGAGTAAAGGATTAAAGTTGAAAGAATTATTTTAAGTTTATTAGTAACTTATACAATTACTGTAAATTTGATGAAGCTAGGTTGAGATATTATATTTGTCCAATCTACTTTTTTACTTTTTCATGCTTTAGAAAACCTTTTATATTCATGTCAATTATGAGATGTTTTGAGACAAATATTAAGATTTCTCATTTAAGAATAAATAAAATTAACTTACTCATATAAATCAATATTAATTAATTTATTAACCAGAATCACTTATATTATTAATATTTATAATGTTTTTTAACTATTAATATTGAGATTAATGAAATGGACATAAATTATTTAATTGTGTCTAAATATTGTATATTTTATTAATATTATTAATATAGTGTAAGGTAATTATTGAATTTTTAAAGAAAATGTATTGTACTTGATTTTAATTTGTATTATTGTAAAACGTATTCGCATAAGAATTATGTGAAAATTGCATATTATTTTAATATTAGATTTTTATTCTTGGAGGAAAAGTATGAAAAAGAGACATCAAGATTCAGTGAAGAAAAGAGAAGATTTTATTTCTAGTAGGCTCAATAAATATTCTATTAGAAAACATTCTGTAGGAATTGCATCAGTTCTTGTTGGTGCAACTTTAATGTTTGGCATAAGTGGAGAAGCTCATGCCGCAGAAATAAGTACACAGGATACACCTACAACATATGAAGATGGTAGTCAATTTAGTAATGACAACTGTGCTGATGCAGATTCATCATATGAGGTGAATACTGAAGACAATCAAGTAACAACTACAGATCAATATGATTATGATAATGATAACGCATATATGGAAAATACTTCATACACAGACTGTGGTGGAGAATATGATAATGATTGTGATGGGGATGCTGATGCAGACGCGGATTGTGATGCAGATAGCGATGCAGACAGTGATTCAAACGTAGGTTCTAATGTAGATACAAGTGCTGACTACGATGCAGACTATACTACTGATAATGATTCAAGTGTTGATAATAATATAGATATAGACGGAGATGCGGACGCGGATTGCGATGCGGATTGTGACGCAGATGCAGATAGCGATACAGATACTGACAGCAATATAGATATAGACGGAGATGCGGACGCGGATTGTGACGCAGATGCAGATAGTGATGCGGATGCAGATTGTGACGCAGATGCAGATAGCGATACAGATACTGACAGTAATATATGATATAGACGGAGATGCGGACGCAGATTGCGATGCGGATTGTGACGCAGATGCAGATAGTGATGCGGATGCAGATAGTGATGCGGATGCAGATTGTGACGCAGATGCAGATAGCGATACAGATACTGACAGTAATATAGATATAGACGGAGATGCGGACGCAGATTGCGATGCGGATTGTGACGCAGATGCAGATAGTGATGCGGATGCAGATTGTGATGCGGATGCGGATTGTGACGCAGATGCAGATAGTGATGCGGATGCAGATTGTGATGCGGATGCGGATTGTGACGCAGATGCAGATAGTGATGCGGATGCAGATAGTGATGCGGATGCAGATTGTGATGCGGATGCGGATTGTGACGCAGATGCAGATAGTGATGCGGATGCAGATTGTGATGCGGATGCGGATTGTGACGCAGATGCAGATAGTGATGCGGATGCAGATAGTGATGCGGATGCAGATAGTGATGCGGATGCAGATTGTGATGCGGATGCGGATTGTGACGCAGATGCAGATAGTGATGCGGATGCAGATTGTGATGCGGATGCGGATTGTGACGCAGATGCAGATAGCGATGCAGACAGTGATGGTGATTCGGATAATGATACAGGTGATAACACAGGTTCTCATTCTAATCAAGAATCTCATGGTAGCAACGCAATTAAATATGAAAATGAGACTAGTGCAATAACTAATAAACAACTTACTAAAAAAGGTAGTCATTCAAATGATGAATCATTGCCTAAAACAGGATTAGAAACTCAGTCAAACGGTACTTTATTTGGAACATTATTCGCAGCAATAGGTGGCGTATTTTTAGCTGGTAGACGCAGAAAAAATAAAGGTAATAAAATAAACTAACATTTTTACCATTATTTATGTAGCGTGGAATAAAACCAGATCTCAAAAGGTCTGGTTTTATTTTTAAAGAGAATGGAGGCTACAATGGATTTTGAAACTAAAATAAAGAGATTAATTGCTTATATAAAAAGTAAAATAAAAATTGATAACTATGTCTTCGTAAGTATTGGCGGACCAAAATTTAAAGCACAAGTAAAATTATTCAAAAAAACAAATTACCTCGAGCATAATATTTTAAAATTAGGATATCAGTTTAAGAAAAAAACAGGTACATATCCTATATGGGTAAAGGTAGATGTTGTTCAATCTACAAAAAAAGTATTATTTAAAGATTTGAAAATTTCTTTAGAGAAAACTAGAAGAAACTATGTAGATTTTGGTATTGCATTTGATAGTCAGTGGGAGTTGACATTAATAGCTGAAGAGATTAATGCTAATGCTTTTGTAAGACCTAACAACACGAATAATCAATTGTATCTCTCTGAAAAAAATATAAATGCGTATCTGGTTAAGTACACTAAACATAAGAAAGTATTTAGTAATGATTTTTATAATGGTAAAGAAGTTATTAAATTTTATACTAAAGGTTTTATGTTAGATAACGATGCGTATTTTGAATTACATAATAATCGTTATGAGCAAAATTTAAGAAAAGTACATGATTTAGGTAGTGAAATCGACCGTTTAATATTAAACAGTACTGATTTTTTACAAAGTATGATCTTAGAAAATGGAAAATATGTGTACGGTTATTTCCCTCATTTTGATAATGAGATAGGGTTCTATAATATTTTAAGACACTCTTCGTCAACTTATGCATTGATAGAAGGTTTGTCATACTTAGGAAAGAATTTAGATCCCGCTAAAAAAGCTATTGATTATGTAATTAAACATAATTTAATGGAGCAAGATAATAGGGGATATGTCTATGAAGATACGAACGGAATCAATGAAATTAAGTTAGGACAAAATGCTTCCTTTATATTTGCAGTGTGTGAATACTTAAAATATCAAAAAAATGACTTATATTTAGAAAAAGCTCAAAAAGTTGCTCATGGTATTTTAACGATGATTAATGAAGAAACTTATGAAACAACACATATATTAAATTATCCAGATTTGTCATTAAAAGAGCAATATAGAATCATATATTATGATGGTGAAGCAGCTTTAGCTTTACTAAGATTATATCAGCTAGACAATAATAAGTTATGGTTAAATACAGTTGAAAATTTAATGAATCACTTTATTGATAAAGATTACTGGAAATATCATGATCATTGGTTAGGTTATTGTACAAATGAGCTAGTTCAAATTAATCCTCAAGATAAGTATTTCGAATTTGGTATCAAAAATGTGAATACTTATTTAGATTTTATCAAGCAAAGAGAGACAACTTTTCCGACTTATTTAGAGATGTTAATTGCAACATATCGTCTAATTCAAAAAGCTAAAGATACAGGTAGAGAAGGCTTAGTTGCTAAATTAATTGATGAAAAGTATTTAATTGATGTTATTGAAAAAAGAGCTAATTATCAACGAGTAGGTTATTTTTATCCTGAAGTAGCAATGTATTTTAAAAATCCTGCTAAAATTCTTGGTGGATTTTTCATTAAGCATCATGGATATCGAGTCCGTATTGATGATATTGAACACTATCTTTCAGGGTATGTTCAATATCAAAAGGTATTTAAAAATATTAGTGATTAAATCATTCGGGGACTACTAACACATTATTTTAGTGATAGGTTAATTACTTTTTAAAGATAACCAAATGAAAACATTTATAAATAATAGTATTAAAAAGCAGTCAAATGATAAAGTTCATAAGACTGCCTTTTTTTAATATATTGATTTATCTGGATAATTTAAATTGAAATATTGAACTAATATCTACTACTATATATGATCAATTTCTTTTTAATGTTGAATTTCTAATCTAAAGGCCATTTCTAGACTCTCAAAGTACCTTTGCAAAAAATAATATAATTAAAGTTAAATTTCAAAATCTCAAATTTTATAATTAATTAACTAATTGATGAGTTATTTAACTTCAACATGTCTAATAGATGTTTTTTCTGCTCCATCAGAGTCTGTTACTTTGTATTCTACTGCATATTTTCCTGTTTTAGATGTATCTACTTGACCGTCGACTTTAATTTTATGTGTTAAGTCACCGTCTTCTTTATCATAAGCACTAATACCATTTAATAAGTTATATTCTTGGCCTTTTTCAATAACGACATCATTTACACCTCGTAGTTGAGGCTCAGTATTTGTAGTAGCTTCTGCATTTAAATTTGGTGTCACTAATGTAGCTGAAACTCCAAGTGCTGATAATGACTGTAGTAATTTGTTCATCACTTAACCTCCGTCTTGTAGTCGTTTACGATATATATAATATACTTTAAAATTAATGTATATACATCATGCTATGGTCTTAATATACCCTAATGTTAACAAAAATTAAATATTTTTTTAGTAAATTTCAATAAAGAATATGTAAAATGACAACTATTTTAAATTATAAAAACTTCAGATAATAGAATTCTGTTGCTTTAAAGGGAACAATAATAAATTTAATCATATATTCGTGACTACTATTTAATACCACGTCGCATTTTTTCTGCCAACAAAGCATTATTAAGCACCATTGTAATTGTTAATGGCCCCACTCCACCAGGTACAGGAGTTATGGCTCCGGCAACGTTTTTAACTTCATCATAATCTACATCGCCCTTTAATTTTCCATTTTCATCTGGTGTATTACCTACATCAATAACAACTGCACCTTCTTTAACTACATCTTTTGTAACCAATCCTGGTTTACCAACTGCGCTTACTATGATATCAGCATTTTTTAGATATTCGCTCATATTTTTAGTACGTGAATGTAAAATAGTTACAGTGCAATTAGCTTGAAGTAGTAACTTAGATACAGGTTGACCTACGATATGACTTCTCCCAATTACAACAGCATTTTTTCCTTCTAAATCTATGTCAGAATGTTTTAATATTTCCATAATTCCTAATGGAGTGCATGGTATAAACGTTTGTTCATGTATACACAGTTTTCCAATATTGGTAGGGTGGAAACCATCTACATCTTTGTCAGGATTGATCGCTTCTAAGACTTTTTGTTCGCTGACTTGCTTAGGTAAGGGAACTTGCACTAATATACCACTTACTGAATCATCATTATTTAATCGCCCTAATTCATTGAGTACTTCTTTTTCTGTTGTTGATTCATCTAAATGAATTATCTCTGAAATCATGCCAATTTCTTCGGCTGCTTTTTTCTTTGATTTGACATAACTTTGACTAGCATCATCATTACCAACTAAGATAACTGATAATTTTGGTGTAAACCCTTGTTTATTTAATTCTTCTACTTGATCTTTTAACCCCTGTCTATATTCTTTTGCAATTTGTTTGCCATCTAAAATTTTAGCGACCACCTAAAACTCCTCCTTATAATTAACTAATATCTTAACTTTAACATTAATATCAAAGTGATTAATAGTCAAAAGACGTAAATTAAATTTAAAATTAACAATAAAGTTCGATTTTGATTGAAAATTAATGCTACTGTTGTTATGCTATATGTGTAATATACAACTATTTCTTATCATAATCCAAAATTTTGAAAGGATGTACAAAGTGAAAATAGCAGTCATTATGGGTAGTTCTTCAGATTGGAATATTATGAAAGAAAGCTGCGATATGCTAGAAAAATTTGGAATACCGTATGATAAAAAAGTTGTCTCAGCACATCGTACGCCTCAACTCATGTTCGAGTTTTCAAGTACAGCTCGCCAAAATGGTTATGACATTATCATTGCAGGTGCTGGTGGTGCAGCACACTTACCAGGCATGGTAGCATCAATGACAACATTGCCTGTAATTGGAGTACCAATAGAGTCTAGAAGTTTGAAAGGGTTAGACTCATTACTTTCAATTGTTCAAATGCCAGGAGGTATACCGGTTGCAACGACAGCTATTGGTAAATCTGGTGCGAAAAATGCAGGTATATTAGCCGCAAGAATGTTAGGTATGTATCACAAATCAGTACAAAAGAATTTGGAAAATTACGAAAAATCTTTAGTCGATAAAGTGGAGGAAATGCAAAATGAGCTTCAATAAATTAAGTTTCGGCTCAACAATCGGAATTATTGGTGGCGGTCAATTAGGGAAAATGATGGCACAATCGGCTCAGAAAATGGGATTTAAAGTTATTGTTATTGATCCTAATGAAGATTGTCCGTGTCGCTATGTTGCTCACCAATTTATTCATGCTAATTATGATGATGAAAATGCTTTAGAACGCTTAGGTGAAAGTTCTGATGTGATAACCTATGAATTTGAGAACATTTCCTCTAAGCAACTAAAACATCTAACTGAAACATTTAACATTCCCCAAGGTTATCAAGCAATTGAAATACTACAAGATCGTTTAACTGAAAAACAATCATTACTAGAAGCAAAAACACAAATTGTTCCATTTTTATACATACAAAACGAACAAGATTTAGTAAAGGCAATAAAAGAATTGGGTTATCCAATTATCATTAAAACACGTTTTGGTGGTTATGATGGAAAGGGACAAATTTTAGTTGAAAATGAAGAAAATCTAGAAGCGGCTAAAGATTTAATTAAAAAACAAGAATGTGTTGTCGAACAATATATTGATATAGATAAAGAGGTTTCTTTAACAGTTACGATTGGAAATGATCAACAAACAACATTTTTCCCATTACAAGAAAATGAACATAGAAATCAAATATTATTCAAAACAATTATACCAGCAAGATCAGACAAAGAAAAAGAGGCGCGTAAAGAAGTGAAAAAAATAACTAATGTTATCCATTTTGTAGGTACATTTACTGTGGAATTCTTCATAGATAAGACAAATACATTATATGTAAACGAGATTGCACCACGTCCTCATAATTCAGGTCATTACTCGATAGAAGCTTGCGATTATTCTCAATTTGATACGCATATCTTGGCAGTAACTGGTCAAAAGTTACCTCAACAAATTGATGTGCTTAAACCTGCAGTGATGATGAATTTATTAGGTCGTGATTTAGATCTACTAGAAAATGAATTTGGTGAACATCCAGAATGGCATGTGCATATTTATGGTAAGTCAGACAGAAAGCCTGATAGAAAAATGGGACATATGACATTACTTACGGATGATGTCAATCAAACAGAGCAATATATGTTAATGAAATTTGAAGGGAGAGACAAATAAGTGTCTTTATTATATGAAGGAAAAGCCAAAAAAGTATATACAACTGAAACTGAAGGCCAATTGCGAGTAGAATATAAAGATGAAGTTACAGCTGGCAACGGTGCAAAAAAAGACACAATGGTCGGCAAAGGAAAGTTAAATAATCAAATCACATCTATTATATTTGATTATTTAACACGCCATAATATCGACAACCATTTTATTAAACAACTCTCAGAAATAGAGCAATTAGTACAACAAGTTAATATTATTCCATTGGAAGTCGTAGTGAGAAATATTGCTACAGGTTCTATTACAAAACGTCTAGGTTTTAATAAAGGACATCAATTTGAAGAACCATTAGTAGAATTTTTTTATAAGAATGATGATCTTAACGATCCACTTATAACGGATGACCATGTTAAATTACTTCACATTGCTAATGATGATGATATTGTCACGCTAAAACAAATGGCAAAAGATATTAATAAAATATTGATTCAACTTATGGATGAGATGGAGCTTAAACTTATCGATTTCAAAGTTGAATTTGGTAAAACAAATAAAGGAACTATTTTACTTGCAGATGAAGTTTCACCAGATACATGCAGAATATGGGAGAAATATTCAGATACAAATTTTGACAAAGATGTTTATAGAAATGACACTGGCTCTCTCATTGATACTTATCAAACATTTTTAAATAAATTGGAGGATCTTAAATCATGAAGACGATTGAATTACATATCACATTACAACCACAGGTACTAGATATACAAGGACAAGCACTTAATAGAGCTGTTCATGACTTAGGTTATACACAAGTTAATGATATACGAGTAGGTAAAGTTTTATATATGACTGTGGATGAAGCAACTGATGAAGCGGTCAATAATATTATTACTATCTTAAGTGAAAAACTTTTCGCAAATACAGTGATTGAAGAATATAGCTATAAAGTGATTGATGAAAAGGAGAAAGCATAACATGAAATTTGCAGTTCTAGTATTTCCAGGTTCAAACTGCGATAGAGATATGTATAATGCAGCGATTAAATCTGGTATTGAAGTAGCATATGTTGACTATCGTGAAACGACTTTAAAAGGTTTTGATGGTGTATTAATCCCTGGAGGTTTTTCGTTTGGTGACTATCTAAGATCTGGTGCAATGGCAAGTGTCGCTCCTATTATTAATGAAGTAAAACGATTAGCGAAAGAAGGTAAACCTATCTTAGGTGTATGTAATGGATTTCAAATATTAACTGAAATAGGGTTACTACCTGGTGCATTACTGCATAATGATTCACATCTTTTTATAAGTAGAAATGAAACTTTAAAAGTGACTAATAATCAAACACCATTTACACATTTATATAAAGAAAATGAAAAAGTGGTATATCCAGTTGCACATGGAGAAGGTCATTACTATTGTACAGAAGATATCTTTAATGAACTTGAACAAAATAATCAGATTATACTTAAATATATGGATAATCCCAATGGTTCTTATGAAGACATCGCAGGTATCGTTAACAAAGATGGAAATGTTTGCGGTATGATGCCACATCCAGAACGCGCGCTTGAAACATTGCTAGGTACAGACAGTGGTGTGAAATTGTTTGAATCGATGGTTGAAAGTTGGAGGGAACAACATGTCTAAATTTATCGAACCAAGTGTTGAAGAAATTAAACTTGAAAAACTTTATCAAGATATGGGGCTTAGTGATAAAGAATACGATAAAGTAACAGAAATTCTTGGCAGAGAACCCAACTTTACAGAAGTAGGTATATTCTCTGTGATGTGGAGTGAACATTGTTCGTATAAACACTCTAAACCATTTTTAAAGCAATTTCCAACAACTGGTAAGCACGTCTTAATGGGACCTGGTGAAGGCGCAGGTGTTGTGGATATTGGAGATAATCAAGCAATAGTATTTAAAGTGGAATCACACAACCATCCATCAGCAATTGAACCATATCAAGGTGCTGCAACTGGAGTTGGTGGAATTATAAGAGATATTGTTTCTATTGGTGCACGACCAATCAACTTATTAAATAGTTTGCGCTTCGGCGAATTATCAGTGAAACAAAATCAACGTTTATTAAAGGGAGTGGTTAGTGGTATCGGTGGCTACGGTAATTGTATAGGTATCCCAACTACTGCTGGTGAAATTGAATTTGATGATCGATACGATGGTAATCCACTAGTCAACTCAATGTGTGTAGGAGTTATTGACCACGATATGGTTCAAAAAGGCACTGCTAAAGGTGTTGGTAACTCAGTGATTTACGTAGGATTGAAAACTGGTCGCGATGGTATTCATGGCGCAACATTTGCTTCGGAGGAACTTACAGAAGAAAGCGAAAATAAACGACCATCCGTACAAATTGGAGACCCATTTGTAGGTAAAAAACTGATGGAAGCTACTCTTGAAGCAATCACATTTGATGAACTTGTAGGCATTCAAGATATGGGGGCAGCGGGTTTAACGTCTTCATCTTCAGAAATGGCAGCTAAAGGTGGTAGTGGCTTACATTTAAGATTAGATCAAGTTCCTACTAGAGAACCTGGTATTTCACCTTATGAATTGATGTTATCTGAAACGCAAGAAAGAATGTTACTTGTAGTTGAAAAAGGAACAGAGCAAAAATTCTTAGATTTGTTTGATAAACATGAACTAGATAGTGCGGTAATTGGTGAAGTTACTGACACAGATCGTTTTGTTTTAACGTACGAAGATGAAGTGTTTGCAGATATACCAGTACAGCCACTATCTGATGAAGCTCCTGTTTATATTCTTGAAGATGAAGAAAAAGAATATAATACTTCGAAAAATGATTATAGTAATGTAGATGTTCAAGATGTCTTTTTAAAATTACTAAAACATCCGACGATTGCATCAAAGCATTATTTATATGAACAGTATGACCAACAGGTTGGAGCAAATACAATTATCAAACCCGGTTTACAATCTTCGGTTGTTCGTGTTGAAAAAACAAATAAAGCAATTGCCTCTACTATTGATGGAGAAGCACGATACGTATTTAACCAACCTTATGAAGGTGGAAAAATGGTGGTCGCAGAAGCGTATCGCAATTTAATTGCTGTAGGTGCAACACCACTAGCCATGACTGATTGTTTAAATTATGGTTCTCCAGAAAAGAAAGAAATTTATCAACAATTAATAGATTCTACTAAAGGCATGGCAGAAGCCTGTGAAGTATTAAAAACACCGGTTGTATCTGGCAATGTATCTTTATATAACGAGACAAGAGGTACTTCTATTTTCCCTACTCCTGTAGTTGGCATGGTAGGACTTATTGATGATATAGACTTTTTAAATGACTTTAAACCAACAGCAGGCGACAAACTTTATTTAGTGGGTGAAACACGTGATGACTTTGGAGGAAGCCAACTAGAAAAATTATTGTATGGTTCAGTTAATCATGAATTTGAAGCTATTGATTTAAGTGATGAAGTTACAAAAGGTGAATTGATTAAACAAGCCATACGTAATGGTGTTGCTTCTCATGTACAAACTGTAGGTAAGGGTGGATTACTTCTTACGTTAGCTAAAATCAGTGCTTTTTATAACTTAGGTATAAAAGCACATTTAGATGTAACCAATGCACAGTTATTTAGTGAAACACAGGGACGTTATATTGTATCTGTTAAAGAAGGACAATCGCTTAATATCAATCAAGCAATAGAAATAGGGCAGCTTACTTATGACCAATCTTTTGAAATTTCGAATTCGGATGTAACAATTTCAGAAAGTGTTTCACACATTAAACAAACATGGGAAGGAGCTATTGCTCAATGTTTAACTACTCAGGACTAAACGAAGAATGTGGCGTATTTGGAATTTGGAACCATCCTGAAGCAGCACAGTTAACATATATGGGGCTTCATAGTTTACAACATAGAGGTCAAGAAGGTGCAGGTATCGTTGTTTCAGGTGATGAGATACTTAAAGGTGAGCGTGGATTGGGTTTACTAACTGAAGCGATAAAAGATGAACATATGGATAATTTAAAAGGATCCCCTCACGCGATAGGACATGTACGATATGCAACATCTGGAAATAAAGGAATAGAGAATATTCAACCATTTTTATACTATTTTTATGATATGAGTGTAGGTATTTGTCATAATGGAAACCTTATTAATGCTCAATCATTACGTCAAAACTTAGAAAAACAAGGTGCTATCTTCCACTCTTCATCAGATACTGAAGTGATTATGCATTTAATTCGACGTAGTAAGGCACCATCTTTTGAAGAGGCTCTTAAAGAAAGTTTGCGACAAATTAAAGGCGGATTTACCTTCGCAATCTTAACAAAAGATGCACTTTATGGTGCGGTTGATCCTAATGCAATTCGTCCACTTGTCGTTGGACAAATGGAAAATGGTGCATACATCTTAGCGAGTGAGACATGTGCAATTGATGTTTTAGGGGCAGAGTTTGTACAAGATATTCATGCAGGTGAATATGTAATTATTAATGATGAAGGTATTGAGGTAAAATCTTATACACGTCAAACTAATACAGCTATTTCTGCTATGGAATATATCTATTTTGCTAGACCTGATTCAACGATTGCAGGAAAGAATGTTCATGCTGTAAGAAAAGTATCTGGTAAACGACTTGCACAAGAAAGTCCTGCAGATGCAGATATGGTTATTGGCGTACCTAATTCTTCATTATCTGCAGCGAGTGGTTATGCTGAACAAATTGGTCTTCCATATGAAATGGGGCTTGTCAAAAATCAGTATGTTGCACGTACATTTATTCAACCGACTCAAGAATTACGTGAACAAGGTGTAAGAGTGAAGTTATCGGCTGTCAAAGATATAGTTGAAGGGAAAGATATTATTCTTGTTGATGATTCTATTGTTAGAGGTACGACAATTAAACGTATAGTAAAAATGCTTAAAGATTCAGGAGCCAATCATATACATGTCAGAATTGCCTCACCGGAATTTATGTTTCCAAGTTTCTATGGTATCGATGTATCTACTACGGCTGAGTTAATTTCTGCAAGTAAATCTCCAGAGGAAATAAAAAATCATATTGGTGCAGATTCACTGGCGTATCTTAGCGTTGATGGGTTAATTGAATCTATAGGTCTTGATTATGATGCTCCTTATAGCGGTTTATGTGTTGAGAGTTTTACAGGTGATTATCCTGCGGGTCTTTATGACTACGGAGAGAATTATAAGGCATATTTAAGTGAAAGACAAAAATTATATATAGCTAAAAATAAATATTATTTCGATAGTGAGGGAAATCTACATGTCTAAAGTATATGAAGAATCAGGTGTAAATATTCAAGCAGGATACGAAGCAGTAGAGAGAATATCTAGTCATGTCGAACGCACTATGCGAAAGGAAGTTCTAGGTGGACTAGGTGGTTTTGGTGCAACATTTGATATATCACAGTTAAATATGAAGGCCCCTGTATTGGTGTCTGGTACAGATGGAGTTGGTACAAAGTTAAAACTAGCTATTGATTATGATAAGCATGACACCATTGGTATTGATGCAGTAGCTATGTGTGTAAATGACATTTTAACGACTGGGGTAGAACCGTTATATTTTCTTGACTATATAGCTACAAACAAAGTAGTCCCAGGTATTATTGAACAAATTGTTAAAGGTGTCAGTGATGGTTGTCAACAAACTAACACTGCATTGATTGGCGGTGAAACTGCTGAAATGGGCGAGATGTATCATGAAGGTGAATATGATATTGCCGGTTTTGCTGTTGGAGCGGTAGAAAAAGATGAGTATATTGATGGTACTAAAGTTAAAGAAGGACAAGCCATCATTGGTTTAGCTTCTAATGGTGTTCATTCAAATGGCTATAGTCTAGTTAGAAAATTAATTAAAGAGTCAGGAATTGATTTAAATGATCATTTTAATGGGCAAACATTTTTACAAACGTTCTTAGCTCCAACTGAACTTTATGTTAAGCCAATTCTTGAACTTAAGAAACATGTCGATATTAAAGCAATGAATCATATTACGGGTGGCGGATTTTATGAAAACATACCGCGTGTATTACCGAAAGGCTTATCGGCTAAGATTGACACGAACTCTTTCCCTACATTAAAAGTATTTGATTGGTTACAACAACAAGGAAATATACCTACTAAAGAAATGTATAATATTTTCAATATGGGTATTGGATATACGGTTATAGTGGATAAAAAAGATGTACAAACAGCTTTAACAATTTTGCGCGCGCTTGATACACAAGCTTATGAAATTGGTGAAATTATTAAAGATGAAGATACACCAATTTATTTATTGGGGGTAGAATCGTGATAAATATAGCGATTTTTGTTTCAGGTTCAGGGAGTAACTTTGAAAATATTGTTAAGCATGTTCAAACAGGACAATTGCCTGGAATAAATGTCACAGCTTTATACACAGATAATGAAGGGGCAACTTGTATCGATAGAGCCAAAAAATTAAAAATTCCAGTACATGTGAATCAACCTAAAGATTTTTCGACAAAATCATTATATGAACAACATTTATTAAAATTATTATCCCATGAAGGTGTTCAATGGATTATATTAGCTGGTTATATGAGATTAGTTGGAGAAGATTTATTACAAGCATATGAGGGTCGTATGTTAAATATCCATCCTTCACTATTGCCTAAATTTAAGGGGTTAGATGCAATAGGACAAGCACTTGATAGTGGCGATACAATCACAGGTTCTACTGTACATTTTGTTGATAGTGGTATGGATACGGGAGAAATTATTGAACAACAGCAATGTGATATTAGGCCGGACGATTCAAAAGAACAATTAGAAGATAGAGTAAAAAAATTAGAACATGAACTTTATCCTAAAGTTATCGCTAAAATCATTAAATAGAGGAGTATCTGAAACAATGAAAAAAGTAATTTTAAGTGTTTCTAATAAAAGTGGAATTGTAGAATTTGCAAAGTCCTTAACTGAATTAGATTATGAGTTATATTCTACAGGGGGCACAAAACGTACTTTAGAAGAGGCAGATATTAACGTTAAATCAGTTTCCGAGTTAACACAATTTCCTGAAATTATGGATGGACGTGTAAAAACGTTACATCCCGCTGTGCATGGAGGTATTTTAGCTGATCGTGATAAACAGGCTCATCTCGATCAATTAAAAGAACAACATATTGACTTAATTGATATGGTAGTAGTTAATTTATATCCTTTTCAACAAACTGTTGCAGATCCTGACGTGACACAAGATGATGCTATAGAGAATATTGATATTGGTGGACCAACAATGTTACGTGCAGCAGCAAAGAACTTTAAACATGTTACAACAGTTGTTCATCCTTCAGATTATAATGAAGTAATTCATAAAATTAAAACGAATCAGTTAGATGAAGCGTTCAGAAAAGAATTAATGATTAAAGTGTTTGAACATACGAATGAATATGATCATGCAATTGTGAGTTTCTTCAAAGATAATAAAGAAACACTGAGATATGGTGAGAATCCTCAACAATCCGCTTATTTTGTGAGAAATTCTAATAGTAAACATACTATTGCTGGTGCGAAGCAATTACATGGTAAACAATTGAGTTTCAATAATATTAAAGATGCGGATGCTGCACTTAGTTTAGTTAAGAAGTTTAAACAATCAATTGCTGTAGCTGTAAAACATATGAACCCTTGTGGTGTGGGTGTTGGAGAAACGATTGAAGAGGCATTTAAGCACGCATATGAGGCGGACAATCAGTCAATTTTTGGAGGTATCATTGCCTTGAATCGTACAGTAACTGCTGAATTGGCTGAAACTTTACATTCTATCTTTTTAGAGGTTGTTATTGCTCCTAAATTTACTGAAGACGCATTAGCTATTTTAACTAAAAAGAAAAATATTCGTCTGTTAGAAATTGACATGACAATTGATAATGCCGAACAAGAGTTTGTATCGGTTTCTGGTGGTTATTTGGTTCAAGATAAAGATAATAAAGATGTCTCGCGTGAGAAGATGACTGTTGCTACTCACACACAGCCTACAGAATCACAATGGGAAGCGATGTTACTTGGTTGGAAAGTAGTGAGTGCTGTTAAAAGTAATGCAGTTATATTAAGTAACAACAAACAAACGGTAGGAATTGGTGCTGGGCAAATGAATAGAGTAGGTTCAGCTAAAATTGCTATTGAGAGAGCGATTGAAATAAATGAGGATGTTGCGCTTGTTTCTGATGGTTTCTTACCTATGGGTGATACAGTTGAATATGCTGCTGAACACGGTATTAAAGCGATTATTCAACCAGGTGGCTCAATTAAAGATCAAGAGTCTATCGACATGGCTAATAAATATGGTATCGCAATGGTAATGACAGGTATGCGTCATTTTAAACATTAAGTTTGACTGAGAGAAAGGGGTTAACCTATGAAAGTTTTAGTTGTAGGAGCTGGAGGTCGAGAACATGCACTAGCTTCCAAATTGAATCAATCTACTATTATTGATCAAGTTTTTGTAATACCTGGAAACGAAGCGATGCGTAATGTTGCTGAAGTTCATGATGAAATTGCTGAATCAGATCATCAAGGAATATTAAAATTTGCCAAGCAAAATGATATTGATTGGGTCGTCATAGGTCCTGAACAGCCATTAATAGATGGTTTAGCAGATGTTTTAAGAAAAGAACAAATTAAGGTATTTGGACCTGGTAAAGATGCTGCACAAATTGAGGGTTCGAAACTTTTTGCAAAACAACTAATGGAAAAATATCATATCCCTACTGCAGAATATCGAGAAGTATCAAATCGAAGCGTTGCTATAAACTATGTTGAGTCTTGTGAGTTACCAGTTGTTATTAAAAAAGATGGTTTAGCTGCAGGAAAAGGAGTAATCATTGCGAAATCTAGAGAAGAAGCAATAGAAGGAGTTAAAGCAGTCTATCCTAATGAGGAAGGTAAAGTTGTTTTTGAACGCTTCTTAGAGGGTGAAGAATTTTCATTGATGACATTCGTAAATGGTGATTATGCAGTTCCATTTGATTGTATTGCTCAAGATCATAAGCGTGCTTATGATAATGATGAAGGACCTAATACTGGCGGTATGGGTGCATATTGTCCTGTTTCTCATATTGATAAAGAGGTGCTTAGACAAACAAATGAGCAAATTGCACAACCAATTGCTAAGGCTATGGCGCAAGAAGGACATGAGTTTTTTGGATTGCTTTATATTGGTGCAATTTTGACTAAAGAAGGACCTAAAGTGATAGAGTTTAATGCGCGCTTCGGTGATCCAGAAGCACAAGTTTTACTTACGCGTTTAGATAGTGATTTAATGGAACATATTATTGCTTTAGATGAGCAAAATAGTATTCATTTTGAGTGGAAAGATGAAGTGGTAGTTGGTGTCATGCTTGCATCGAAAGGATATCCAGGAAACTATAGTAAAGGACATGAAGTAAGTGGCTTTAAATTAGAATCGGGTTATTTTGTGAGTGGTTTAAAGAAAGATGGAGAACACTTTGTAAATTCAGGTGGGCGTGTTATTTTAGCGATAGGTGAAGGTACGACTGTTAAAGAGGCACAAAAGGTTGCTTATGAAAACGCTCAAAGAATAAAATGTGATAATCTATTTTATAGAAATGATATTGGTGACAAAGCGATAAAAATTTGATAAGTTACTGATTCTTTTAATATACAAACAAAAAACGTCCACAGATATTTAATTACAAATTATCTGTGGACGTTTTTTGTTTAGCATTATCAATTCATAGTGACTAACATCTTGATTTTTTTATCTTTAACCTAATTTGCCGAAACGTACATCATGGATTCCGGTAATAGGTAGGTAATTTGATAATAAAAATGATAAGCCAATAATAGTTAGAATACTCATTATAAAGATGATATCTTTATAAGAAAAAGGTGTGCGATAATAATATGTTCTCGGTCCGTCTTTAAAGCCTTTGGATTCCATTGCTACCGACAGTTGATGAGCACGACGTATATTTTGACTTAATAAAGGAATCACTAAATGATTGAGACGTTTGATTCCTTTATAATTTGAGGCATCTATCATTTGATAGCGCATTTTTAGAGAACGACGTAATTGAATCAGTGAGCTTATGATAAGTGGTACTATTCTTATTGCTGCCATAAAAGCGTATGCTATTTTGGGCTTTACTTTTAAATGTTGCATTAAACTGTAAAATATCATCACGATTTGAGAAGTCAATGCTATTAAAATTCCAAACATTGATACTGTTATTGTTCTCATTGATAAATGAAAACCACGAACGATGCTTTCTTGACTGATTTGAATAATACCAAATTTTACCAGCATATGCTCACCATCACCATATAAAATCATAAATAATGATGACATCAAGGCGAAAATGGTCGTCACTAATATGAAAATACCAGTAATTTTAAATTCAGTACCATTAAATAATAGTAAAAATATAAACATTAATACAACGATATAGATCATAAAATCAAAATTGTGAATAAATATAATGAAGAAGAATAATACAATACCTAATAATAATTTAGTAATGATATTAACATCATCTACGAAGGTGTGGTGTTTTTTCCATCTTTCAAACATTGCGTTCACCTTCAATCTCTTTAAGATAATCATCTTCTACATGTAAACGACGTGTTGTGTAGCGATGAATGATTTCTGGATCATGTGTAACCATTACAATAGTTTGACCTTTCTTGACACGTTCTTGAAAAAGTTTAATAAGTTGAAAAGTATTATGACTATCTAAACCAAATGTAGGTTCATCAAGTAAAATAATCTCTGCTTTTGAGCTAAGAGCTGTAGCGACACTTAAGCGGCGTTTTTGACCAGTCGATATTTCAAATGGATGCTGATTTTTTACTTTTTCTAAGTGAAGTAGCTCGAGCAGTTGTATCGTTTCATTTTCGGCATTTTTAGGGTCTAAGTGGTTATAATGAATATGGACTTCGTCATATACAGAATTAGTTATGAATTGTAATTCAGGGTTTTGATAAACTAAATACATATGCTTAGCAGCTTGTTTAATTTTCGATAATGATTGATTACGATAGGTCATGTGACCTTTATATTTTATCAATTGTAATATTGATTCTAGTAAAGATGTTTTACCTGCACCATTTTTTCCTGTAATTGTTATCCATTCACCAGAATGTATCTCGAAATAATCAGTAGAAAACAATGTCTTTTTGCCACGTATGATTCTTCCATTTTCAAATTTAAATAAAGATTCTTGAGAATGATTATGTAATTTGATAGGTTGAGGTGCGTTGTTCCAAGCTTTAGGATGCCAAACACCATATTCAGTTAATAATTTTTCATAATGACTGAGAATAATTTCCGGTGTATCGTCTGCAATAATTTGTCCGTCGTAATTCATCAACAATACACGATCAACATGATGCCAGATATGTTCAACTTTGTGTTCAACAATCAAGACGGTTTGATCATCCCATAGTTCAATGAGTTTTTTCCATAAATATTCAGTTGCTTTTACGTCTAACATAGCGGTTGGTTCATCTAAAAATAACGTTTTAGATTTTTGAAGTATTGTTTCTACGATAGCTAATTTCTGCTTCATCCCACCACTTAATTGATTCACATATGTTTGATCAGTTACGTGTAAATTAACAGATTCTAATGCAGCTTTGATTTCAGCGTCCATTTCGCTGCGTGGTAGTTGTCTATTCTCAAGGACAAATGCTAATTCCTCATAAACTTTGGGCATACAAAATTGAGTGTCAGAGTCTTGGAAAATAACTCCACTTTGATGATCTATTTCTAAGTCATCATATTTCATTGGAAGTTCTATTAAATTTGGTACGATGCCACTTAATACATTAAGTAACGTGCTTTTACCTGATCCAGAGGGACCAAGTAAAAGCACTTTTTCTTTATCATTGATTTCTATATTTAAATTATCAAAAATTTTTCTATCCCCATTTGGATATTTCAAACGCAAATTTTTAACTTTTAACAATTAAAAAATCCCCTTATAGGTTATCGTAATCTTGTTGTGAAGCAGGTCTAAAGAATTTAGTAACCCCAGTTTTATCTAGTGCTTTAACAATACAATAAGAAACTAAACCAGCTAAAACTATACCACTAATTGAACGGAAAATGATAAATAGTAATAAGTTCCATCCCGCAACTTCATTAAGGTAGCCATAAAAATAATCTACTGGGAACGACACTAATGCAGTTGCTAATCCAGCAAGCATCGCTACAGCTGCAGAACGTGATTTATATTTAAAAATAGCGAACACAATTTCACATGCTAAACCTTGTAATACAGCATAAATAATTGTTGGAATATCAAATTTTCCCATGACTATAGTTTCCCCCGCACCGGCAGCGATTTCTGCTAAAAGAGCAATCCCTGGTTTAGGTATGATTAAGTAACAAACAATTGCAGCCATAAACCATACACCGTAAGTCAATTGCTCTAGGTGAATACCTGCAACCTGTACTACATTGTAAATAAACCACCATAGGTTATAAATGATTGCAAATACTACAGAAATTAACACTGTTACGAGTATTTCTGATAGTTTTAAACCTTTTGACATAACAATCCTCCTAAAAAACGCACAACCCTTCCTAGGAAAGCTGTGCGTCAGAAGATAAATCTAATTTGTTTCATTCAATTAGATTATATAATTAACTACACTTTCCTACGCTAGTATCTAGCTAGATCAGGTTCAAAGGGTTTGAGGTAAACCTCATCTCAGTAAACATACACCCCTAGTGCGTTCGATTATTTAATTAATTTAAATGTATGATTTTTATTAAACAATGTCAAGGCTGATTAAAACAAATTAAAGTATATTAATAGATAGTTTTACAATAATTGAGTAGCTATTCGAGTGTATTCAAAAAGTAATGGTTTATCTTTCATAAATTAAAATATTGAAAAATCACCAGAATTTATTACAATTTTTTGAATGTTTTTTAGGAGAACTAGAAAATAATTTATTTATGGGGTGCTTTTTTAAATAAGGAGAACGTCTTATGATAAAGATTGTCCGTATTTGCGGTGCTGTAATTTTATTATTGAAATGTTACGCAGTGATAAATTTTTTCTTCTTTGATTGATGGGCAGGTTATTCAAGTCAGAAACAAATTAATACTTACATTAAAAATAATGACACGTATCAACTTCATAGAATTACGACAGATAAAAAAACATATAACTTTTTATTAAATGAAGAGTCGGTTTTAATCAAATTGCAAGCAGACAATCAAGGAAGTGGTGATTTAGGCTAATATATAGTGAATGTTAACGATAAAAATGCGTATTTGGCTGTTTATATTAAATATGATTTCTTACCAGAAATACCAAAGGTAAAATCGTTAAAATTAGAAAAATAGTTTTGATTCACTGCCAATATAGTATTCTAAGGATGATTGCTATAAATTTAAGCGAAAATATATAATCTGTAGATTTATGTATTAGTAAAACCTCAGAGTTAACTCTGAGGTTTTACTTAGCATCTATAAATATTTAATTGTTTTTGCATGGAAAAATGTCTTTAAACTACTAATCTAAAGTATCCTGAATATCTTTTTTAGTTTGTTCGATATCGTCAGTTTTTTCTTCATTTTGTTCTTTTAATTTTTCTTCAACTTCTTTAGCTTGTTCAGCTGATTTCTTTTTATATTCTTCTTTTCCCATAATATTTCCTCCCCCCTTAAACAGGAATTTTAGTTTACACATATAAGTTACCCCGTTATTCTAGTAATAAACGTTTATAAGACTATAGACGTATTTAATAGTTAATTTAAAGACAATTATAAAATCTTCATATATAATAACTTTTGAGGTGAACAGTATGTCTTTTCTTAGGAAACACACCGAGATCATATTTAGCTACATTATCGGTATCGTTTCACTTTTCACAGGTCTCATCATTCTTATTAACTTACCATTAATTAAACACTTTAATGGGGATAAGAAAGTT
Source organism: Staphylococcus saccharolyticus (assembly GCF_900458815.1). Taxonomy (NCBI): domain Bacteria; kingdom Bacillati; phylum Bacillota; class Bacilli; order Caryophanales; family Staphylococcaceae; genus Staphylococcus; species Staphylococcus saccharolyticus. The sequence goes on along the minus strand of NZ_UHDZ01000001.1, from coordinate 1,688,774 downwards.
AATACACATGTACATAATGTATGGGAATTTCTTAATGCATTCTTCGCTGAAATCATTAAAGTGATGAGTAGATTTATAGGTTGTTTTCCAATAATAAGTGCCATTATTATTATTATGTTTGGTATCTTATTAATGTTATTAGGTCATACGTTATTTAGAACAATAAAATATGACTATGACATTTCTATTTTCTTTTTGGTTATTGGTATTATGTATTTCATTATTACATTATTACTTATGACACAAGTTTATGGTTTCTTCGCAATCGTATTTATCATACCGTTCATCGTACATATTGGATATATCGTATATAAAGATGAATTAAATCATAATAATCGCAAAAATCACTATATGTGGATTATTGTGACATATAGTATTAGTTATTTAATTACACAAATCGTATTATATGGTCGTATTGATGCTAATGAAATTGAATCAATAGATATTTTAAGTGTAAATACTTTCTTCATTATTATGTGGTTATTAGGTCAAATGGCAATTTGGAATTTCTTATTCTTAAGACGTTCATTACCTTTAACTAAAGAAGAATTAGGTGAAGAAGAACCTGAGCTTTCAAGAACTAATAAAGGGAACGTATCTAATCAAACAAAAGTTCACTTAAAACAACTCCAAGATAAGACAACAGAATATGCACGTAAGACAAGAAGAAGTGTTGATTTAGATAAGATGAGAGCTAAAAGGGATAAATTTAAAGATAAAGTTAAGAATATAGTTGATATTCAAGAAGACGATATTCCACATTGGATGAAAAAGCCTAAATGGATTAAACCAATGTATGTTCAACTATTTTGCGGTGTCGTCATTTTATTCTTCGCATTTTTAGAGTTTAATAATCGTAATTCTTTATTCTTATCCGGAGAATGGGAGTTGTCACAAACACAATATGTTGTTGAATGGGTTACACTTATTTTGTTACTATTCATCATTATCATTTATATTGCGACGACACTAACTTATTATTTAAGAGATAAATTTTATTATCTACAGCTCTTCATGGGAAGTATATTATTCTTTAAATTCTTAACTGAATTTATCAATATTATGATTCACGGTTTATTACTATCGATCTTTATCACTCCAATCTTATTATTAATGTTAATCGCGATGATTGTCGCATATTCATTACAATTGAGAGAGAAACCGTAAGGTATTGATTGTAGCCATTGTTATTGAATTTCAATAACAATGGCTTTTTTACGTATGATTTAAAGAGGGAATTTGTTAAAATGATTTTAAAATTGTGATTAGGCAATAGTAACTTTAAATATGATATAAGTACAACTTAGTATTAAATTTAAAAAGAAAGGTAGACATATATGAAGACTGCTACATTAAATAAAGGCAAGGAATCAAAGTATTTAAATCACTATCCACTGATAGATGAAGAAGATATATATGCGCATGATCATTTAAAAGAAGGTGATTTAGTTAAATTAGTTACTGACCAACAACAATATATCGCAACTGGTTATGTAGGCCGTCAACATAAAGGTTTAGGATGGGTTTTAAGTTATGATGAAAACGCAGAAATCAATACATCATTTTTTGTACATTTATTTGAAAAGGCATTAGAGGGAAGAGAATACTATTTTAATATTGAAGGAACAAATGCTTTTAGACTATTTAATGCTGAAGGTGATGGTGTAGGTGGATTAACAATTGATAACTATGACAGTCATCTTTTAATACAATGGTATTCTAAAGGGATTTATAAATTTAGATACAACGTATTAGAAGCAATCAAGACTGTTTTTAATTTTACGTCTATTTTTGAAAAAATGAGATTCAAAGACACTTCATATGCAGGTGGATTTGTTGCAGGTGAAGCACCTGAATTTCCGATTATCATTGAAGAAAATTTCACTTTTTATAATGTTGATTTAAATGATGGATTAATGACTGGGATCTTTTTAGATCAAAAAGAAGTACGTAAAAAATTGCGCGATCAATTCTCTGAAAATAGACATGTACTTAATTTATTTAGTTATACTGGTGCATTTTCAATGATAGCTGCAGAACATGCTCGTTCTACTACAAGTGTAGATCTTGTAAACCGTTCAAGAGCGCTTACTGAGGAAAACTTCGGATTGAATGGAATTGATTCTAAGTCACAATATATTTATGTGATGGATACCTTTGATTTTTATAATTATGCTACACGTCAAGGTTATCAATATGAGACAATTGTTATCGATCCACCAAGCTTTGCTCGTAATAAGAAAAAAACTTTCTCAGTACAAAAAGACTATGACAGTTTGATAGAAGGTGCATTAAATATTTTATCGCCTGAAGGTACTTTACTATTATGTACAAATTCGAGTGCATTTTCATTAAAGGCGTTTAAAAATGTTATTAAAAAGTCGCTGTCACAATCTGAAGTTGAATATGAAATAAACGAAGTTATGGGCTTACCTAAAGATTTTAAAACTCACCCTCATTACAAACCATCAAAATATTTAAAGGCTATATTTGTTACAATTAAGCATTAATTTATAAAAATATGGGTATAATGCTTTATTGAAACCATTGTTATGAAAGGGTGTATACATTTGGGTATTAGAACTAAATTTACCAATGATATAACTAATAAAGTTGGGAATTCATCATTAAATATAGAGGAAATTAAAGAGAAGGGCGATTTGCCGACAACTAAAGACGAACTACGTCATCGAAGAGAAATAGCAGAATCTTTAGTCAAAAAGAAATCTATATTATCATCAGCTGCTAGTGTAGTCCCTATTCCAGGTCTAGATTTTGGTGTGGATATTAAATTAATACGTGATATTATTGAAGACGTCAATAAAATTTATGGTTTAGACCATAAGAAAGTCAATTCATTAGGTGATGATGTCAAAGAAAGAATTATGTCGGCAGCTGCTATACAAGGAAGTCAATTTATAGGAAGAAAAGTTTCTGAAGCATTATTAAAGGTTATTATCAAAGATGTTGCTAAACGTGCAGCGGCAAAACAAACGAAATGGTTTCCTTTTATTGGACAAGCAGTATCTGCTTCAATTAGCTATTATTTTATGAGTAAATTAGGAAAAGATCATATTGAAAAATGTGAAAAAGTTATCAATAATTTGTAGTAAATGTTATAATTTCAAATGAGTTTAAAATTTAAATACTGAAAACGATTTTAAACGAATTGAATTTAGCAATAGCTTTTGGTAAAGTTATTTGTGTAAAGTTTATGTTAGATGGTAATAATATTGAAGATTCTAACTGTACAAAGGAGAGTTTTAAACATGGAACAAAAATCATATGTAATTACAGACGAAACAGGGATTCATGCTCGCCCTGCTACGATGCTAGTGCAAACTGCATCAAAATTTGATTCAGATATTCAATTAGAATATAACGGTAAAAAAGTTAATTTAAAATCAATCATGGGTGTTATGAGTTTAGGTGTAGGGAAAGATGCTGAAATTACTATTTATGCTGACGGTAGCGATGAAAAAGATGCGGTAGAATCAATCACTGATGTATTATCAAAAGAGGGTTTAGCTGAGTAATTATGTCTAAGTTAATTAAAGGGATTGCTGCATCTGATGGTGTAGCAATCGCAAAAGCTTACTTAATTGTAGAGCCAGACTTGTCTTTCAATAGTGATGAGAAAATCACTGACACTGAGAGCGAAGTAAACAAATTTAATGAAGCTATCGAAGCATCAAAAGTCGAATTAACTCAAATTAGAAATAATGCGGAGAAGCAATTAGGTGCTGATAAAGCAGCTATTTTTGATGCGCATTTATTAGTTTTAGATGATCCTGAATTAATTCAACCTATCCAAGATAAAATTAGAAATGATAAAGTAAGTGCTGCTACAGGATTAGATGAAGTAACAACTCAATTTATTTCTATTTTTGAATCTATGGATAATGAATACATGAAAGAACGTGCAGCTGATATTAGAGACGTCTCTAAACGTGTCTTAGCTCACATTCTTGGTGTAGACCTACCTAACCCAAGTTTAATTAATGAAAGTGTCGTAATCATTGGTAATGATTTAACACCTTCAGATACAGCTCAGTTAAATAAAGAATACGTTCAAGGCTTTGTAACTAACATAGGTGGTAGAACGAGTCACTCTGCAATAATGAGTCGTTCGCTTGAAATTGCTGCAGTTGTAGGTACTCAATCCATCACTGAAGAAGTTAAACAAGGAGATATGATTATTGTTGACGGTATGTCTGGTTATGTCATTATCGATCCTACAGAAGATGAGTTAATTGCTTATCAAAATAAACGTGAACGTTTCTTTGAAGATAAGAAAGAACTTCAAAAATTACGTGATGCTGATACAGTTACTGTTGATGGTGTTCATCCTGAACTTGCTGCAAATATTGGTACGCCAAATGATTTAAGTGGTGTAATTGAGAATGGTGCGCAAGGTATCGGTCTTTATCGTACAGAATTCTTGTATATGGGTAGAGATCAAATGCCAACAGAGGAAGAACAATTTGAAGCTTATAAAAAGGTATTAGAAACAATGGACGGTAAGCGCGTAGTTGTTCGCACTTTAGATATCGGTGGAGATAAAGAACTTCCGTATTTAGATCTACCTAAAGAGATGAATCCGTTCTTAGGTTACAGAGCCATTCGTTTATGTCTAGCGCAACAAGATATCTTTAGACCACAACTACGTGCATTATTACGTGCATCTGTTTATGGTAAATTGAATATCATGTTCCCAATGGTTGCAACCATTAAAGAATTTCGTGATGCAAAAGCTATTCTTTTAGAAGAAAAAGAAAATCTTCAAAAAGAAGGTTACGATGTTTCTGATGATATTGAATTAGGTATCATGGTTGAAATTCCAGCAACAGCAGCTCTAGCTGACGTATTTGCTAAGGAAGTTGATTTCTTCAGTATCGGTACGAATGACTTAATTCAATATACATTAGCAGCTGACCGTATGTCAGAACGTGTTTCTTACTTGTATCAACCATATAACCCTTCAATTTTGCGTTTAGTTAAACAAGTCATTGAAGCATCACATAAAGAAGGTAAATGGACTGGTATGTGTGGCGAAATGGCTGGAGATGCAACAGCTGTCCCATTATTACTTGGTTTAGGATTAGATGAGTTCTCAATGAGTGCGACTTCTATTCTTAAAGCTAGAAGACAAATTAATGGTTTAAGTAAAAATGAAATGGCTGAACTTGCTAACCGTGCTATTGAATGTTCTACGCAAGATGAAGTTGTTGAATTAGTAAATAATAGTTAAAGATATATCAATTAACTGAGAGTAGATGCATAATTGCATTTACTCTCTTTTTACATTTAAGATGAATAATAAGATAAAAATAAATTTTCCAGTTATATAAAAAACACTCAACATTCGATGTAATTGTTTAAGGTCAAGCTGAAAAACGAACTTGATACGTGTACATGACTGAGAATATTAAGTGGTTTTTCATTGAATTAATTTAAATTTAAAGATTTAATATCGTATTAAGTTTATCTATATCAACATTATATATAGTTTCACCTTTTAATAATATAAATGGAGTTGCATAAGCGTCATAATCTATCATTTCATTACGAAATTGAGAATGTTTAATATTTTTCTCCACATAATCAACATTATGCTCACTTAAATAATTTTTGATAAAGGCACAGAGTGGACAATTGTCTTGAGTATAAATTGTGACTTCGCTCGTCATTTATAACATCCTTTCAAACTTTTCTCAAAATACTATATAAAAAAATAAAGACAAATCAATGTTTGTGAACGTTGTGTGAAACGTCATAAAATAGACGCATTAATTTAAAGCAACTTAATTTAGTTCAACGTGATGAGGATTTATAATTTTAACCACTTTTGGCTCCAATATATCAAAATAAAGAAAAGGTGATAAATAGATGGATTCAGTTGAAATAAGCCGATTTCTAACTGGTATGAATCTTGCAGTACACATATCATATTCGCTACAATCGGTGTCGGTATGCCTTTAATGTTTGCAATCGCAGAATTTATTGGTATTAAAAAAGATGATGCAAACTATATTGCATTAGCCAAAAGATGCTCAAAAGGCTACACAATTACTGTAGCTGTTGGAGTCGTGACAGGTATAATCATAGGCCTACAACTCTCACTTGTTTGGCCAACTTTCATGAAAATGGGAGGGCATGTCATTGCTTTATCACTATTTATGGAGACATTTGCATTCTTTTTCGAAGCAATATTTCTAAGCGTATATTTATATACTTGGGATAGATTTAAAAATAAATGGATACACTTTATTATCTCTTTACCAGTTATTATTGGTGGCTCTTTCTCAGCGTTCTTTATTACATCAGTGAACTCATTCATGAATACGCCTGCTGGTTTTGAGATGAAAAATGGACGCATGGTTAATGTTCAACCGTTAGAAGCGATGTTTAATTCATCATTTATAGTGAGAGCATTCCATGTAGTAGCGACTGCAGGTATGACTATGGCATTTATATTGGCTGCAATTGCAGCGTTTAAGTTATTACGCAATAAACATCCAGAGGATAAAACATATCATAAAAAAGCGCTTTATATGAGCATGATGATTGGTTTCATAAATACAGTATTATCTATGATAGCAGGGGATTTTTCAGCTGAATTCTTGCACAATGTTCAACCGGAAAAGCTTGCTGCATATGAATGGCATTACGATACTCAGTGACACGCGAACTTAGTATTCTTTGGAGTGCTAAACGAAAAAACACATGAAGTGAGTGGGGCAATTGAAATACCAGGACTTTTAAGTTTCTTAGCTGATAATAGTTTTACAACTAAAGTTAAAGGGTTAAATGAATTCCCTAAAAATGATTTACCACCAATGATTGTGCATTATTTCTTTGACTTAATGGTATCAATGGGTGTGTTTTGCTTTATCATTTCCGGAGTATACATGTTGTTTCTACTTATAAAGAAACTGCGTAAATATTTAACTCACAAAGTGACACTTTACGCAATTTTATTAACTGGACCTGCATCAACGCTTGCGATAGAATTTGGCTGGTTTTTAACAGAAATGGGTCGACAACCATGGATTATTCGTGGTTATATGCGTGTATCTCAGGCAGCGACACAAGCTGGAGGCATTACGCTTGTAACTATTATGTTTGGTATTTTATATCTTGTACTTTTAGTGACTTCTGCTTATGTGTTAATTAGAATGTACAAAAATAAACCTGCATATCAAGATGTTGATAAAGTAATTGAAAAGAGAGGGGGAACAAAATAATACATGCGTATATTGGGATAACAGTGCTATGGATATTCTTGTTTTGTTACATCATCATCGCTTCAATAGATTTTGGTGCAGGCTTCTTCGCGCTACATTCGAAAATGCTAGGTAAAGAGAAAAAGATTAATCATTTAATTCATAGATATCTGAACCCCGTATGGGAAGTGACGAATGTATTCTTTGTCTTCTTCTTTGTAGGATTTATAGGGTTCTTTCCTGACTCTGCGAAATATTTAGGAACTGTGTTATTAGTACCAGGTTCCATTGCCTTAGTATTGATCTCAATTCGTAGTAGTTTTTATGCTTTTGAAAATTATGGACAAGATACGAAGTTACCTTGGATAGTGTTATATGGTTTAACTGGTTTATTTATTCCTGCTTCTTTAGCTACAGCATTAACAATTTCAGAAGGTGGTTTATATTAGTGAACATGGCTCACATATCGATTTAAACTGGCTACAATTACTTTTAAGCCCGTTTGCTTGGTCAGAGTCGTATTCTTAGCTTATATATTTCTACTGATTTCTTAATATTCTATGCTCATAAAGCTAATGATAAACCTGCCTATAATTTAACTATACAATGGCATATTTTTTTGGGACCACCCATGATTGTCATTTCATTATTTGTTTTCTTATCTTTAAGAATTCAAAATGCTGATCATTTTAATAATGCAGTATTTAACTACTGGTGGATGTTTGCGCTTAGCTTTGTCTTTTTCTTAATTGTAGGTGCGTTAACTATTTTTAAGAAAAATCATGGCTTAGCGTTTATTATAGTCATTTTACAAATGTTATTTGCTTTTTTTGGATACGGAATGAGCAAACTACCATATCTACTTCATCCATTTGTTAAAATTACAAGTTCTCATGTTAATCCAGAAATGGGTTTAGCATTAGTCATTGCGTTTACTTTAGGTTTACTTTTAATAGTTCCATCGTTAATATTATTATTGAGACTATTTGTTTTCGACAAATCATATGTAGAAGGCAAGAGATAATATCATTTCGAGGATATTGATTATAGTTGGTGTTCTTTCATCAATGTTAATCACTTTTCCTCTTTTATATAGTGGAGGACGAATATGGATAAAGAGTATGTCGTAATAGGACTTGGCCGTTTCGGTGGTAGTATTGTTAGAGAACTGAATGCCTTAGATATGGATGTAATGGCAATTGATAGAGACGAAAATCGTGTCAATGAATATAGTGATATTGCTACGCATGCAGTTGTAGCTGATACAACAGATGAGGAAGTCATGAAAAGTCTAGGAATACGTAATTTTGATCATGTAATTGTTGCTATTGGTGAAAATATTCAATCCAGTACATTAACGACATTGATATTAAAGGAATTAGGTGTTAAAAAGGTAACGGCTAAAGCACAAAATGATTATCATGCTAAGATTTTAAATAAAATTGGTGCAGATACTGTAGTTCATCCTGAAAGAGATATGGGACGTCGTATTGCTCACAATGTGGCGAGTGCAAGCGTACTCGACTATTTAGAACTTGCAGATGAACACTCGATAGTAGAATTAAAATCAACTGAAAAAATGGCAGGTCAAACGATTATAGATTTAGATATTCGTGCACAATATGGAATTAATATTATTGCTATTAAACGTGCTAAGGAGTTCATTGTATCTCCTGATCCAAACATCAATATCGAAATTGGTGATATTTTAATTATGATTGGACACGATAATGATTTAGGTCGGTTTGAAAAAAATATAAGCAAATAATTGTGAGGTTACTGAATTGTTTCTCCCTTTGAAGTACGATTAAAACTTTGAAGGGAGATTTTATTTTGAAAATTTAAATCAAATTAAACGCTAAATAATTTAAAAATAATTATATACCCCATTTTAAAACAATATTGTGTTATTACACATTAATGTTTTAATTGTATATTTATTTCTTTTCGATTAGAATTAAGATTATAGAAATGATGATTTGTAAAGGGAATTCAACATAAATGTAGTGTTATTCATGTTAGGCGATAAATTTAATTATGGGTGAGATGGTTCAGTGACCTCGGAAGTAAATTTACTGGAGGTTTAAAAACGAAAAAGACAATTTGTCACTTGCAGTAGAGGTGAATAAACGATGTTGATTAAAAGTAAGCTATACATAGCAATGATTTTTATATTAATGATATTGGATATTGCTTTAATTTCTAATAATAATTTTATAACCAATCCGATAGGTTTTAGGTTAATCTATTTTATTATTTTTGTATGTTATATGATGGTCATTTTAGGTTTTACTTTAAGGAAAAAATAATGTGACTATATCAGTAATCAGGTTCTAAAATAAATTCTAATTAATGGAATTATCTTAGGGCCCATTTTTTTACCATGATTTTTAGTATGAACATCTTAGAATACTAAATTATTTGAAGAGAAAAATTTACAGTTTCACTACAAATTAACGTGAATACATAAAAACTCCCACTTAGTTTTTCAACATGTGGGAGTATAAAATAAATTTATTTGCATTATGATTTTGATTCTTTTTTCTCTCGAGTGTTACTTTTGGGTTTCTTAGAAGAATGTTGACTTTCTTTATCATCTTCATTTACTTTCATAATGACAGGTAAAATCATAGGTTTACGTGCTGTCTTTTCATAAAGGTAAGGGTGAAGTGTTTCAATAATTGAAGATTTAATTTGATGCCACTGGATGTCTTTATTACTGTTCAATTTAGATATAACATCTGTTTTAATCTTACGTTGTGCATCATAAATTAATTGGCCAGACTCACGCATATAAACAAAGCCACGAGAGATAATATCAGGACCTGAAAGCAACGTATTAGTATTAAAGTCGATACTAACTACTACAATTACTAACCCTTCTTCAGAAAGTAACTTACGGTCTCTAATAACCACATTCCCTATATCACCAATACCGCTACCATCTACAAGTACATTTCCAGATGGAATTCTTCCAGCTTTACGTGCTGAATCATGTGTTAAGGCTAACACATCACCAATGTCAAATATAAACACATTATCTTCATCTATACCACATTGAACACCTGTTTCACCGTGAGCTTTTAACATACGATACTCACCGTGAATAGGTAAGAAGTATTTTGGTTGAATAAGGCGTAACATTAACTGTTGATCACCTTGTGAACCGTGACCAGAAGTATGAATATTAGAAATCTTACTGTGAATCACATCAGCACCTGCTTTATATAAAGCATTGATTGTGCGGTTAATACTTTTAGTGTTCCCTGGAATAGGAGATGAGCTGAAGACAACAGTATCCTCAGGAATAATTTTAATTTGTTTATGAGTACCATTGGCAATTCTTGATAAAGCTGCCATTGGTTCGCCTTGAGAACCGGTACAAAGAATTAATAATTCATGTTTAGGAATACTATTTATCTTATTAGGTTCTATAAATGTCTCAGGTGGAGCTTTAATATAACCTAATTCCATCCCAATTTTAATATTATTTTCCATTGAACGACCAAATGTTACGATTTTACGATTATATTTTATTGCAGCTTCTACTGCTTGTTGAACACGATAAATGTTTGAAGCGAATGTTGCAAATATAATACGACCTTTACAATTTCTGAAAATTTTATCCACATTTTGTCCAACTTCACGTTCGCTTAGAGTAAAATCTGGGACAAGTGCATTTGTTGAATCAGAAAGTAAACAGAGAACACCTTCTTCACCCAATTTTGCCATTTTAGCAATGTTAGCTGGTTCGCCAACAGGTGTGAAATCGAATTTAAAATCTCCAGTGTGTACTATTTTACCCTCAGGTGTATCAACGATAACACCATAAGCTTCTGGAATACTATGAGTAGTAAGATAGAATGAGACTTCGAAATGTTTAGATTTAATTACACTATTTTCATCAATTTCATGTAGTTCAGTAGTTCTTAGTAGATGATGTTCTTCTAATTTATTACGAATAAGACCTAATGCTAATGGACCACCGTAAATAGGTACATTAATTTGTTTTAATAGGAAGGGCACACCGCCTATATGGTCTTCGTGTCCATGAGTGATAAACAGACCGACAATTTTATCTTGGTTCTGTTCTAAGTAAGTGTAGTCAGGAATGACATAGTCAATGCCTAAAAGGTTATCATCAGGGAATTTAATTCCAGCATCGATAATTACAATTTCATTTTTATACTCGATAGCATAGGTATTCTTACCAACTTCACCTAGACCACCAAGCGCATATACACCTACTTCATTTGAATGTAGTTGCTTCATTATTCAGCGTTCTCCACATTAAAATTAGGTGAATGTTCTTTCTCGTATTCTAAGTGTGCGCCCTCTAATTTAGTAATAAATTCAATGTTAAAATTGCGGTCTTTTAAATAACGTCTTACTTGTTCTTCCGTTTGTCCTTCAACATAGATAGTTTGTGTATTTTCTCGAACGATGACTTCGTCTTTGTTATGTTGATAAAATACTTTAAATACTGCCATTTTTAAAATTTCCTCCTAAATACTTATTTGTTCATATTTACGACCCTAGCGGTAAATACTCGGGTTATTAAAGAGCTATATATATATGCATTTAAAATTCTTTCTTCAATAATTAGTGTTCTAAGATTTTAAGTTTTAGAAACATACTAGCTCAATCTAAACTTTGGTTTGAACAACGCTCGTTTAATTTCACTGCCCAGTATGTTCTCTAGGGTAATAATGTCGTTCAATATTTGAAATTAGTATAATTTTACTAAGATTTCAGTTAACTTTTATTTTACATGATGTTTTTGAATAAATAAAGCAGTTTTATCTTACTTAATTGATTCTCGTTTCTACAGTTTAGAATTATTAATGAGTAAATAGTGCTTTTAATAAAAAATACTTCACTAAGCATGTTTTAAATACAACTTAGTGAAGTGTTAGACTTAAATTTATTAATTATACCTCTACGGCATCTTCATGCGGTTTTAAAGGTTCATTAGCATCGATATAGTCATAAAACATGATGCCATTTAAATGGTCAATTTCGTGTTGGAAAACAATTGCAGGATAACCTTTGAGACGCAGTTTAACTTCATTACCGTCAATATCTTGAGCTTTAATCGTAATTCTATTATGACGGTGTACTAATCCTGGAATATTTTCATCAACACTAAGGCAACCTTCGCCTGTAGGTAAGTAAGCTTCCTGAACGCTATAGCTCATAATTTTAGGATTTACGAGCATATAATCATATGATTTACCATTACCATCATCAGGTAAATAAACTGCAATCATACGTTTTGCTACATTTATTTGAGGTGCAGCTAAACCTACACCAGAACGTAAACCATAACGTTTAGCAGTTTCTTCATCTTGACTATTGATTAAAAATTCACGCATTGCACATAAAGTTTTTTTATCTTCATCTGAAAGTGGAAAGCTTAATTCTTTGGCCTTTTCACGAAGTGTTGGATGACCATCTTTAATAATATCTTTCATTGTTAACATGTCATACACCTTCCTTATTTATTAATATATCAGATAAATTAGACTTAAGTACATTATTAGATACTTGTAATCGTGAAGATATGTTTTGAGTTGGTTTACAGTGGAAGAGCATTTTATTATAAAGTTAAAATGAAATGTACACAATAGCTTAATATTGATTTATGTTTAAATATTATTTAATATTACAAACGAACAACTATGAGGAGGTAACAGTTAATGAAGTTCGGAAAAACTGTCGCAATTGTCCTAACGTCAACAGTGTTATTAGCTGGATGTACTACTGATAAGAAAGAAATAAAAAAATATGATGACCAAGTTCAAAAAGCTTTTGATCAAGAGAAATCAGTAAATAGTACCAGTAAAAAAATAAATAAATTTGAAGAAGACAAACAAAAGTTATTTAAAAAAGTTAACAACAAAGATCAAAATACAAGAAAACAAGCCGCGAAAGATATCGTAAGTAACGTAGAAAAACGCCAAAAAGAATTTAAAAATGAAGAGAATGCTTTAAATAATTCAGAAAAAGAATTTAAGAAAGCAAGGCAATATATGAATCATATTGAAAACAAAGCTAAGAAAAAAGAAGTCAAAGAATTAGACGATGCGATTAAAGAAAAATACACAGCCCACAACGCTTATGCAAAGGCTTACAAAAAGGCGCTTGGTAAAGAAAAAGATCTGTTTACTTATTTGAATGAAGAGAATGCAACACAATCTGAAGTAGATAGTAAATCTAAAGACTTATCTAGTGCTTATAAGGATATGAATAAGAAATTCAAAACATACTCAAAAGCCATGAGAAAGGTAACAAGAGAGAAACAGGATGTAGATCAATTTAAATAACTAAATGAAGTAATACAGTTGTACGGTTTATACTATAACAGTACGTATGACTGTATTATTTTACGTTAAAACAGAACTTTATGAAATCGTTTAACAGGCAATTTCATTTATGATACAATTAAGGAGGATAAAATGAATTTCTATTTAAATGGGAAAGGTATGGTGAATTGAATGGCTCCTAAGTTACAAGCCCAATTCGATGCAGTTAAAGTTTTAAATGAAACTCAATCGAAATTTGAAATGGTTCAAATTTTGGATGAGGATGGTAATGTCGTAAATGAAGACTTAGTACCTGATTTAACAGATGAACAATTAGTAGAATTAATGGAAAGAATGGTATGGACACGCATTCTTGATCAACGTTCAATCTCACTAAATAGACAAGGACGTCTTGGTTTCTACGCGCCAACAGCTGGTCAAGAAGCTTCACAACTTGCTTCACAATATGCATTAGAAGGCGAAGATTTCATCTTGCCTGGTTATCGTGATGTACCACAGTTAATTTGGCATGGTTTACCTTTTACAGAGGCTTTCCTGTTCTCAAGAGGGCACTTTAAAGGAAATCAATTTCCTGAAGGTGTCAATGCATTAAGTCCACAAATTATTATTGGTGCCCAGTATGTTCAAACTGCTGGTGTTGCTTTTGGACTTAAAAAACGTGGAAAAAATGCGGTAGCTATAACATACACTGGCGATGGTGGTTCTTCACAAGGCGACTTCTATGAAGGTATCAACTTTGCTTCAGCATACAAAGCACCCGCTATTTTCGTAATTCAAAATAATAACTATGCCATTTCTACTCCACGTAGTAAACAAACTGCTGCTGAAACTTTAGCTCAAAAAGCTATTTCAGTAGGTGTTCCTGGAATTCAAGTAGATGGTATGGATGCTTTAGCAGTTTATCAAGCAACATTAGAAGCACGTGAACGTGCGATAGCAGGAGAAGGTCCTACTGTCATTGAAACACTCACATATCGTTATGGATCTCATACAATGGCTGGGGATGATCCAACGCGTTATAGAACTTCTGACGAAGATGCAGAGTGGGAGAAAAAAGATCCATTAGTTCGTTTTAGAAAATATTTAGAGTCAAAAGGTCTTTGGAATGAAGATAAAGAAAATGAAGTCATTGAACGTGCTAAATCTGAAATCAAAGCAGCTATTAAAGAGGCTGACAACACAGATAAACAAACTGTTACTTCTCTAATGGATATTATGTATGAAGATATGCCTCAAAACTTATCAGAACAATATGAAATTTACAAAGATAAGGAGTCGAAGTAAGCCATGGCACAAATGACAATGGTTCAAGCGATTAACGATGCGCTTAAAACTGAACTTAAAAGAGACGAAGACGTATTAGTGTTCGGTGAGGACGTTGGTGTTAACGGTGGTGTATTCCGTGTAACTGAAGGACTACAAAAAGAATTTGGTGAGGATAGAGTATTTGATACACCTTTAGCAGAATCAGGTATCGGTGGTTTAGCACTAGGTCTAGCTGTAACAGGTTTCCGTCCAGTTATGGAGATTCAATTCTTAGGATTCATATTTGAGGTATTTGATGAAGTTGCTGGTCAAATAGCACGTACACGATTCCGTTCAGGTGGTACTAAACCTGCACCTGTAACTATTCGAACACCATTTGGTGGTGGAGTTCATACTCCTGAGTTACATGCTGATAACCTTGAAGGTATTTTAGCGCAATCACCAGGTTTAAAAGTTGTTATTCCATCAGGTCCATATGATGCTAAGGGTTTATTAATTTCTTCTATTCAAAGTAATGATCCGATTGTTTACTTAGAGCATATGAAATTATATCGTTCTTTCCGTGAAGAAGTACCTGAAGAGGAATATACAATTGAAATTGGCAAAGCAAGTGTTAAAAAAGAAGGTAATGATATTACGCTAATTGCTTATGGTGCAATGGTTCAAGAATCTTTAAAAGCAGCTGAAGAATTAGAAAAAGATGGTCACTCTGTAGAAGTTATTGATTTACGTACTGTACAACCTATTGATATAGATACTTTAGTAACTTCAGTAGAAAAAACTGGTCGTGCTGTTGTTATACAAGAAGCTCAACGTCAAGCTGGTGTAGGAGCTCTAGTAGCTGCAGAATTAGCTGAACGTGCAATTCTGTCATTAGAAGCACCTATAGCTCGTGTAGCTGCAGCTGACACTGTATATCCATTTACACAAGCGGAAAATGTTTGGTTACCTAACAAAAATGACATTGTTGAAAAAGCAAAAGCTACTTTAGAGTTTTAATCATTGTATGATTTAATCAATGGATTAGCTGACTGTAGTAATAATTAAGTAATAAAGCGTAAACTAAGTTGTAAAGGCTTTCTTATCTTGCAACTTTAGTATATATTTTAAAACTAATTTAAAAATGTAAATCTTAGGAGGACAAGAACGTGGCATTTGAATTTAGATTACCCGATATTGGGGAAGGTATCCACGAAGGTGAAATTGTTAAGTGGTTTGTTAAAGCTGGTGACGCTATTGAAGAAGATGACGTTTTAGCTGAAGTTCAAAATGACAAATCTGTAGTAGAAATTCCTTCGCCAGTAAGCGGAACTGTTGAAGAAGTTTTAGTAGATGAAGGAACTGTAGCAGTAGTTGGTGACGTTATTGTAAGAATTGATGCTCCTGATGCTGAACAAATGCAATTTAAAGGTAACCATAGTGATGCTTCTTCTAATAAAGAAGACAAACAAGAAGAAGCACCTGCGAAAGAAGAATCAACTGCCTCATCACAAACAAACGCTCAAGAAGCTTCAGCACAACAAACAGAAGTTGATGATAACAAAACTGTTAAAGCTATGCCTTCTGTGCGTAAATACGCTCGTGAAAATGGTGTTAACATTAAAGCTGTTAATGGTTCAGGTAAAAATGGACGTATTATAAAAGATAACATTGATGCCTACTTAAACGGTGGAAATACAGATTCAGATTCTAGTGAGAGTGCAGCAACTGTATCATCTAGTAGTGAAGATTCTAACACTAGTGTAAATCAAACTTTACCAGAAGGTGATTTTCCTGAGACAACAGAAAAAATCCCTGCTATGCGTAAAGCAATTGCTAAAGCAATGGTTAACTCTAAACATACAGCACCACATGTAACATTAATGGATGAAATTGATGTACAAGAGTTATGGGATCACCGTAAAAAATTCAAAGAAATTGCAGCTGAACAAGGTACTAAACTTACTTTCCTACCATATGTTGTTAAAGCTTTAGTTTCTGCATTGAAAAAATATCCAGCACTTAATACCTCATTTAATGAAGAAGCTGGAGAAATTGTACACAAATATTATTGGAACATTGGTATTGCAGCAGATACTGATAAAGGTTTGTTAGTACCTGTAGTTAAACATGCAGACCGTAAATCAATCTTTGAAATTTCTGATGAAATTAATGAATTAGCCGTCAAAGCACGTGATGGTAAATTAACTTCTGATGAAATGAAAGGTGCAACTTGCACAATTAGTAATATCGGTTCAGCTGGTGGACAATGGTTCACTCCAGTTATCAATCACCCAGAAGTAGCCATCTTAGGAATAGGCTGTATTGCTCAAAAACCAATTGTTAAGGATGGAGAAATCATAGCAGCACCGGTACTATCATTATCATTAAGCTTTGATCACAGACAAATTGATGGTGCAACTGGACAAAATGCTATGAATCACATTAAATGTTTATTAAATAATCCAGAATTATTATTAATGGAGGGGTAAAACATGGTAGTTGGAGATTTCCCAATTGAAACAGATACAATTGTAATCGGAGCAGGTCCAGGTGGATACGTTGCAGCAATTCGTGCGGCTCAACTAGGACAAAAAGTAACAATCGTTGAAAAAGGTAATTTAGGTGGTGTGTGCTTAAACGTGGGCTGTATCCCATCTAAAGCATTACTTCATGTGTCTCATCGTTTTGTTGAAGCACAACATTCAGAAAACTTAGGGGTCGTCGCTGAAAGTATTTCTTTAAACTATCAAAAAGTCCAAGAATTTAAATCATCAGTAGTTAATAAATTAACAGGTGGTGTTGAAGGTTTATTAAAAGGTAACAAGGTTAGCATCGTTAAAGGTGAAGCTTACTTTGTTGATGGAAACAGTTTACGTGTCATGGACGAAAAGAGCGCTCAAACTTACAATTTCAAACATGCGATTATAGCTACTGGATCAAGACCAATTGAAATTCCTAACTTTAAATTCGGTAAACGCGTGATTGACTCAACAGGTGCATTGAATTTACAAAAGGTGCCAAATAAATTAGTTGTTGTAGGTGGCGGTTACATTGGTTCTGAATTAGGTACAGCTTTTGCTAACTTTGGTTCAGAAGTAACTATCCTTGAAGGAGCTAAGGATATTTTAGGTGGATTCGAGAAACAAATGACGCAACCAGTTAAAAAAGGTATGAAACAAAAAGGCATCGAAATTGTAACTGAAGCGATGGCTAAATCTGCTGAAGAATCAGACAACGGTGTTAAAGTTACTTATGAAGCTAAAGGCGAAGAAAAAACAATTGAGGCTGATTATGTATTAGTAACAGTAGGTCGTCGTCCTAATACTGATGAATTAGGATTAGAAGAATTAGGTCTTAAATTTGCTGATCGTGGTTTATTAGAAGTTGATAAACAAAGTCGTACATCAATTGAAAATATCTTTGCAATAGGTGATATTGTACCTGGTTTACCGCTTGCTCATAAAGCAAGTTATGAAGGTAAAGTAGCTGCTGAAGCAATTGATGGACAAGCTGCAGAAGTTGATTATATTGGAATGCCAGCAGTTTGCTTCACTGAACCGGAATTAGCTCAAGTTGGTTATACTGAAGCACAAGCTAAAGAAGAAGGTTTATCAATTAAAGCTTCTAAGTTCCCATACGCAGCTAACGGACGTGCATTATCATTAGATGATACAAATGGTTTCGTTAAATTAATCACGCTTAAAGAAGATGATACAATTATTGGTGCCCAAGTTGTAGGTACTGGTGCCTCTGATATTATTTCTGAACTAGGTTTAGCAATTGAATCAGGAATGAATGCTGAAGATATTGCTTTAACTGTTCATGCTCATCCTACTTTAGGTGAAATGTCAATGGAAGCAGCTGAAAAAGCAATTGGATATCCAATCCATACTATGTAATAACACTTTAAATCATTTATAAATGATGAGTATATTTGAGACCTGCGATGCAGGTCTCAATTTTTCATATTAAGCATTCAAAGCATTTGTTTTATCATATTGCTCTTATACACTAATGATAAAGTTTGATTTTATAACGGAGGTTGTGATGTTAAATGGAGTATCAATATTCTTTAGATTGGTCAAATGATGAAATGATGCGAGTGATTCAATTTTTTAATAAAATAGAAAATTACTATGAATCGTCAGTTAGTGGAGAAGAGGTAATGTCTGCTTACAAAGAATTAAAAAATATTGTTCCAAGTAAAGCGGAAGAAAAACAAATTTTTAAGCATTTTGAAAATAAAAGTGGTTATAACAGCTACAAAGTTGTTCAAGAGATAAAGAATAATCCTCAACAAAACTCTTTTGGAAAAAAGTTTAACTCTTTCTCGCTGATTTAAAATTTTTTCAAAAAATCTTACTTAACAATTAACTTAAAACTATTGATTACTAAGCTAAATTCTGTTACTTTTATAAAGCACTAAACAAAATGTTTAATATTAGTAAACTTAATATAGTTTTTTTAGGTGGTTTCAAAAATGGATATAGGACATAAGTTACGTAACTTAAGACGTATAAAAAATCTAACTCAAGAAGAACTTGCGGAGCGAACGGATTTATCAAAAGGGTATATTTCCCAAATTGAAAGTCAACATGCATCACCAAGTATGGAAACATTCTTAAGTATAATAGAAGTACTCGGTACATCGGCAAGTGATTTTTTTCAAGAGACCACAAGTGAAAAAGTATTATACAAAAAAGAAGAACAAACGACATATGATGAATATGATAGAGGATACATATTAAATTGGCTTGTTACGAGTTCAAATGAATTTGATATGGAACCTTTGATACTTACTTTACGCCCAGGTGCATCATATAAAAATTTTAAACCATCTGAATCTGATACCTTTATTTACTGTATTGAAGGAGAAATCTCTTTACAGCTAGGGAATCAAGTATATAAGGCCAGTAAAGAAGATGTACTATATTTCAAGGCTAAAGATAAACATCGCTTGTACAATGAAACAAATGAAGAAGTGAGAATCTTAATTGTAGCCACAGCTTCATATTTATAAGGAGGAGTGTTTATGGAGCCATTATTATCTTTTAAATCTGTAAGTAAAGGGTTTGACGACGTGCAGATTTTGGATGGTATAGATATTGATATTGAATCAGGTTACTTTTATACATTGTTAGGACCTTCCGGCTGTGGTAAAACAACAATTTTAAAGCTAATTGCAGGATTTGAATATCCAGATAGTGGCGATATCATTTACAATAATCAACCCATTGGTAAACTACCACCCAATAAACGTAAAGTGAACACAGTCTTTCAAGATTATGCATTATTTCCACATCTAAACGTCTTTGACAATATTGCTTATGGGCTTAAATTAAAGAAGTTTAATAAATCTCAAATTAAACAAAAGGTTACAGAAGCACTTAAATTGGTCAAACTCTCTGGATATGAACAAAGACAAATTGAGGAAATGAGTGGTGGTCAGAAACAACGCGTGGCTATTGCGCGCGCAATTGTCAATGAACCAGAAATATTGTTATTAGACGAGTCTTTA
This sequence comes from Staphylococcus saccharolyticus, assembly GCF_900458815.1. Lineage (NCBI taxonomy): Bacteria > Bacillati > Bacillota > Bacilli > Caryophanales > Staphylococcaceae > Staphylococcus > Staphylococcus saccharolyticus. Next base: position 1,668,456 of record NZ_UHDZ01000001.1, on the reverse strand, counting down.
TCGGCTTTAGATTTGAAACTGCGTACAGAAATGCAATATGAACTACGTGAGTTACAATCTCGATTAGGTATAACTTTTATTTTTGTCACTCATGATCAAGAAGAAGCGTTAGCGCTCAGTGATTACATTTTTGTTATGGAAGATGGTAAGATACAACAATTTGGGGCACCTATTGATATATACGATGAACCTGTCAATCGCTTTGTCGCAGACTTTATCGGAGAGTCTAATATTGTTAAAGGACGAATGGTTAAAGATTTTGTTGTCAATATTTATGGACAAGATTTTGAATGTATCGATATGGGTATCCCTGAAAATAAAAATGTAGAAGTAGTGATTAGGCCAGAAGATATTTCACTAGTTACTAAAGAACAAGGCCTGTTTCAGGCACGCGTAGATTCTATGCTTTTTAGAGGCGTACATTATGAAATTTGTTGTATGGATAAAAAAGGATATGAGTGGGTAATTCAGTCTACTAAGAAAGCAGAAGTAGGTAGTGAGGTTGGTCTATACTTTGAACCAGAAGCTATTCATATAATGGTACCGGGTGAGACCGAAGAAGAATTTGACAAACGAATAGAAAGTTATGAGGATGTAGACCATGCGTAGCTTAAATAAAATGTTAATCATACCTTATCTTTTATGGATGGTTATTTTCATAATTATTCCCGTTGTCCTATTAGTCTATTTTTCATTTATAGATGTACACGGGCACTTTAGTTTAACAAATTACCAACAAATCTTAACACCACGATATTTTAAAATGTTCATAGATTCTATTTGGTATGCGGTATTAATTACGTTAATCACTCTAATTGTTAGCTTTCCTGCAGCTTATTTTATTACCTATTCAAAGTACCAAAATATTTTACTCATGGTTCTCATCATTCCAACATGGATTAATTTACTTTTGAAGACCTATGCATTTATTGGATTGCTGAGTCATGATGGTATTATAAATCAAACATTACATGTCTTTCATCTTCCGATATTCAATATGCTATTTACTAGTGGGGCCTTTCTACTCGTTGCGAGTTATATTTATATTCCATTCATGATTTTACTTATATTCAATAGTATGAAAGCTATACCTCATAATGTTATACAAGCTTCGAGTGATTTAGGAGCAAGCCCATTGACTACGTTTCGTAAAGTGATTATTCCTTTAACTAAGGAAGGTGTGATGAATGGGATACAAGTTACATTTATACCGGCCCTTTCACTATTTATGATTACAAGATTAATTGCTGGTAATAAAGTGATTAATGTAGGTACAGCCATTGAAGAGCAATTTTTAACCATTCAAAATTATGGAATGGGTTCTACCATTGCACTATTTTTAATTATTTTTATGGCTTTGATACTGATTTTGACGAAATCTAAATCATCTGATGGAAAGGGGTGACTGACGTGAAATGGTATGGAAAATTATATATTGGATTGTTAATTGCTGTACTCTACCTTCCAATATTATTTTTAATGATTTATTCATTTAGTTCAGCTGGAAACATGAGCCATTTTGAACATTTTACGTTAGAACATTACCAAACTTTATTTCAAGATGATCGCTTAATGGCAGTCATTTTTAACACCATTGCTGTAGCATTATTGGCTGCCTCTATTTCAACAGTTATAGGTACGTTTGGAGCCATTGCGTTATATTATTTACGCAATAAAAAGTATAAATTAACGCTTTTAACAATGAATAATATATTAATGGTGTCATCTGATGTCGTAATTGGTGCTTCATTTTTAATTATGTTTACAGCTTTAGGTCATTTTACGGGTTTAGGGTTAGGATTTTCTACTGTTTTGGCTTCGCATATCGCATTCTGTATTCCCATTGTGGTTATTATTGTTTTACCACAGTTATATGAAATGAATGACAACATGCTAAATGCTGCCAGAGATTTAGGGGCTAGTGAGCCTCAATTACTAAGTAGCGTGATTATACCAAATATTATGCCCTCTATTATTGGTGGATTTTTCATGGCACTCACATATTCATTAGATGATTTTACTGTTAGTTTCTTTGTGACAGGTAATGGTTTTAGCGTTTTATCAGTAGAAGTTTATGCCATGGCTAGAAAAGGTATAAGTATGGAGATTAATGCTATTTCCACAATCTTATTTGTAACTATTATATTTGGAATAATGGGCTATTACTTCATTCAACATATCGTTAGATGGCAAAATGCAATCAAGCGAGGTGTGAGTGAATGAAGCGTTTTTTACAATTGATTATTTCAGCTATAATTATTGGAATCTTATGTTTAGTAGTTAGTCATTGGTTTCAATCTAAAGAGGATACGCATACAAACGAGAAATTGTATGTATACAACTGGGGAGAATACATAGATCCTAGTTTGATAAAAAAGTTTGAAAAAGAAACTGGTATACAAGTGGTTTATGAAACTTTTGATTCAAATGAAGCAATGGAAGCTAAAATTAGAAATGGTGGTACCCATTATGATGTTGCTTTTCCCAGTGAGTATACAGTTCAGAAACTTAAACGTTCTAATTTACTTATACCGTTAAATCATAATAAAATACCTAATATGAAGAATCTTGATTCAGATTATACTGATATGCCATACGATCCACATAATCAATATTCTGTTCCATATTTCTTTGGTACGGTAGGTATTTTATATAATAAGAATAAATATCCTGAAGAAAGTTTTAATAGTTGGAGCGATTTATATCAAACTAAATTTAAAAATGATATTTTATTAGTAGATGGTGCACGTGAAATTATTGGATTAGGATTAAATAAATTGGGATATAGTTTAAACGATAAAGATTCATCTCATATTCGTCGTGTTGAAAAAGATTTAAAAAAGCTAACACCACAAGTAAGAGGTGTCGTTGGTGACGAGATTACTATGATGCTTCAACAAAATGAGGTCAATATTGCTGTTGTTTGGAGTGGTGTAACAGCTCCATTAGTTCAATATAGTAATAAATATGATTATGTTGTACCAAAAGAAGGTTCGAATCTATGGTTTGATAATATAGTCATCCCTAAAACTGCTCAAAATAAAGAAGGAGCATATAAGTTTATGAACTTTTTATTGGATGCAAAAAATAGTAAACAAAATACTGAATGGGTAGGTTATGCAACACCTAATAAAGCTGCGAGAGATCGTTTACCTGAAAAGGTGAAAAGTGATCATAGGTTTTATCCTACGCAACAAGAACAACAACATTTAGAAGTATATAAAGATTTAGGACAAGAAACTTTAAGTGATTATAATGAAAGTTTTTTTAATTTCAAAATGTCTTTGAAATAACAAATAATAGTTATTTAGTGTAATGTCTTATATAATGATTTGATAAGTAAAGTAAGGAGTTGTAGCGGATGTCAGGAGAGCAATACACACAAATTAAGCGTCCAGTTAGTCGCCTAACTGAAAAGATATTAGGTTGGTTTAGTTGGATATTTTTACTTATATTGACGATTGTAACGATGTTTATTGCACTCGTATCGTTTAGTAATGATACTTCTATAGCTAATTTAGAAAGTTCATTAAACAACAATGAACTCATACAGCAAATTTTAGGTAATAATGATTTGAGTACAACGCAATTTGTTATATGGTTACAGAATGGTGTATGGGCCATTATTGTTTATTTTATCGTTTGTTTATTAATTTCTTTTTTAGCTTTAATTTCAATGAATATAAGAATACTTTCTGGTTTCTTATTTTTAATAGCTGCCATAATCACAATTCCGTTAGTATTGCTTGTGGTTACTTTAATTATTCCTATTCTATTCTTCATTATTGCAATTATGATGTTTGCAAGAAGAGATAAGGTTGAAACGGTACCAGCATTTTACAATGAAAATTATGGTCAACCTTACTATGATAATCATGAATACTATGATGACTATCAACCTCATTCAAAAGGACCTCATGACTACTATGATTCCTTTATGGATGGCTACGAAGATGAGTATGAACCTACTCATACTAAAAATGAAAATAGAAAAACAAGACGACAACTTAATAAAGACAATCAACAAAGAGATGCATACGAAATACAAAACTATAAGACACAATTTGATAATGAACCATATAATAATGATTTTTCAGAACAAGATTCATATGGTGAAACAGATGATAAATATTCACAGTTCCCTAAACGTGCGGTTGAAAGTGAATATGCTTCATCACAACAAGCTGAAGAAGAGCCAGTAATTATGTCTAGACAAGCTAAGTATAATAAGAAGTCTAAAAAAGCAAATCATGACGATATTCAGCAAAAGCAAGATTTCTATGAAGAAAATCGATATGGTTATGGAAACCAGTATGATGAACCCCAAGTTGATCTTAAAGAATTAAAAGCTCAGCGTAAAAGAGAAAAGGCTGAAATTCGTGCTAAAAAGAAAGAAAAGAAAAAAGCTTATAATAAACGTATGAAAGAACGACGCAAAAATCAGCCTAGTGCAGTTAATCAGCGTCGTATGAACTATGAAGAACGACGCCAAATGGTACAAGAGGAACAAGATAGTAACCAGGAAGTGGCAGATAATCAACAACAAAGTGATAATAAAAAATAAATTAATTTAAAGTGGTGGACTTTCTTATAACGAAGGAAGTCCAATCACTTTTTTATATACGAATAAACGTTTGAATTAGCGATATTAGATAAATTTTAGTATGATAAAAACAAAATAGAACGACAGGGAGGACCGTTATAGATGAATAAAAAAGTGGAAATTTCATTAGCCTGGGTAGCAAATGGTTTAAGCTTTTTATATTTATTAATTACAAGCATTTCATTATTATTTATGAATAATGATTCTTATCAACAACAATATAACGATATGCTTAAACAGTTTACAGGTGCACAACAAAATTTATCTTCTGAAGTTGTATACTTATCCATTGTTTTATCAATCGGTATCTTAGCGTTTTCAACTATATTAGGCGTTTTTGGTGCTTTAACTATCAAAGGGCGTAAAAACCTTGCTGGCGGTTTATTAATAGCTGCTGCTATTATTGGTTTTTTCACCTCAAATATTATTGCTGCTATTTTATGGATTATCGCAGCAATTAAATTATTCTCTAAAAAAGAGCCATCACAAAAGGACAATCTACATCAACAATACAATGAAACTAATAAACGCACTACGAACGATTATAAGCAACCTCGTCAGAATGATGAAAAATGGGATCCTGATAAAGAATTGAGAAATCGCAAAAAAGATGATCCCTATATTTATTAAATAATGATTGTTATTATTTTGTAAATCTTCCCGATATGATAAATTAAAACGTCTAGTTGTTAATGAAACCAAAAAATGAACCCCCTTCCGGTGAAAAAAGTAGTACGTCTCTATAGTTGGACTAAAAACCTAACTTTAGGGTGTACACATCAAGGTCTCACTGGAGGGGGGATGAATATGCTGTTTAAAATAATAAAAACTTAGATGAATAGTTTCATTGTCAATAAATCAATTCATTTTATAGGTTTATAATTCTTGGAATGTTTGAATGATGAGATAGACATTGAGTCCACTTAGTATTACGATAAGCGTCCACGAAATAATATTTACCCATGCTTTATTAATGAATGGACCCATTAATTTTTGATTACTCGTTGCAACCTGAAGTGGTACTAAGGAGAAAGGTAAAGCAATACTTAAAAATACTTGCGAAAATACTAGTAATTGCTCTATCTTTGCAGCATTACCTTTAAAAATGATTAAACATATAATTACAGGTATAACAGCTAAAGAACGTGTAATTAAACGACGTAACCAGTTTGGTATTGATAATCTTAAAAAACCTTCCATAACGATTTGACCTGCTAACGTACCAGTTATAGTAGAGTTTTGTCCAGATGCCAAGAGTGCTACGGCGAATAACGTACTCATTACGCTACCCAGAGTCGCTCCAAGCACTGGTTCTGTTTTTAATGCGCGATAAAGATCGTAAAATCCACCTAAGTCGTTCGTTTTAGTTCCAAAGAAAAGAGCTGCTCCCAAAGTAAGTAGCAAACAGTTAACCACAAATGCGATAGATAATTGAATATTTGAATCAATACTTGCATATTTGATAGCTTGTGCTTTTTCTTGGATGCTATGTCTATCATATTTACGTGACTGTACAATTGATGAGTGAAGATATAAGTTATGTGGCATTATGGTTGCGCCAATAATACCTAATGCGATGTATAGTATTCCTTGATTCGTTACAATTTCTTGATGTGGTACAAAACCGTTTAAAATATCTGAGAGTTGTGGTGAAGAAATATATACTTCAAACACAAATATTGCCAACACAGTAAATATCAATGTACCTACTATTGCTTCTATTTTTCTAAAACCGAATCTCATTATAAATAATAATAAGAATACATCAAATACTGTAATTAAAGCACCTACAATTAGTGGGATGCCAAAAATTAAATCTAAGGCTATGGCGCTACCAATTACTTCTGCAATGTCTGTAGCAATGATAGCTAATTCCGCGATAATCCAAAACATAATTGCTATAGGTCTATTTAAAAAATGACGCGTCATTTGAGCAAGGTCCATGCCTGTTGCTATGCCTAATCTTACCGTCATACTTTGTAATAGCATAGCTGCTAAACTCGAGATTAAAATTACAAATAATAAAGTATAGCCATATTGCGCGCCACCCTGCATAGATGTAATCCAATTACCAGGATCCATATAGCCGACCGCTACTAATAATCCTGGGCCTAAAAACGCTAAAAATTTTTGACTTGCACTACTTTTATGATCAAAATCAATGGTATTATTGATTTCGTCTAAACTCTGTTGTTGTGCATAGTTGTTGTCTTTTACATTCAATAAATATCACCTCTAAAATCCTATGAAAACATGATACCCTAAACAATAAATTAGGTCAACCTAAAAATATTGTGTGGCAATTAAAAAGCTTGAATGACTTTTAATTTTTTTCATCACTCAAGCTTATTATGATTATTGATAGAATTTTAAGAACTCGTCAAATGTTTCCTCTACAAATTGTAAGAAGACTTTATCACTTTTAAGTCTTTGATCTGAAGGCGCTAGAGTTCTAGAAATGAAAAATTCACCTTTTTTTACATGTTTAACACGGTCAATAGCTTCGTGTAGCTCCTCATCGTTAAAATCTTTAATCAAAGGTTTTTCTACTTTCATATGATCTAAACATACGCTATAGTCATTAGGTAATGACGTTAATTGATCAAAGTGCTTATCAAAAACTTTGACTTTTTCTTTTTTATTCTTACCTTCATGCATAATTCCAAACATAACAAATAATTGGTCTCTAAATAAACCGATTTGAAAGTGTGGAAGCATTTTGTAACCGCGTTTATTAGGAGCAAAGGCTACCCACGTATCAATAGGGGGGTGATACTTCTTCTTGCATGTTTAGCTACGTGAGGATAAAAATCTTCACCAGTTTGAGAAGTAAAATAATCTGCAAAGTAACTGCCTAAGTTATGAAGTTGTGGTCTAACTAATTCATTAAGTGCTTCCATTCGATGCTCTAAACCATCTACATCAAATGCTTTAAAATCTTTTGGAGCAATTGTATATTTTGTCATTTTATGCCTCCTAATATTTTATTTATAGGTATTGTAGCATAACTTATAGACTTACATCGAAGAATAGATGTAGCAATTACAATAATTTAAATCTAACTAATTAGGGTTAACCAGCATATAATAATATAATTTTCTAAACCATATCATGTATAATGAAATGTAATAGGAGATGATTCGATGGCACTATATGATTTTGCAAAAGGATTAATACTAGAGGCGGGGAATAAAGTAAGATTTATGATGAAAGAGGAGTTAGATATTGAAACAAAATCTAATCCTAATGATCTTGTGACAAATGTTGATAAGGCAACTGAGAACTATTTATATGAGACAATCCATCATAATTATCCTAATCATCAAGTTATTGGGGAAGAGGGGCATGGACATCATTTAAAAGATACTAGCGGTATCATTTGGGTCATTGATCCAATTGATGGAACACTTAACTTTGTTCATCAAAAGGAAAATTTCGCAATATCAATTGGTATTTATCATGATGGGCAACCATATGTCGGATTTGTATATGATGTAATGAAAGATGAGTTATATCATACGAAAGTTGGGGAAGGTTCATATGAAAATAATCGTCAACTTAAATTAATACAAAATACAAATCTTAAAACTAGTATTATAGGGATTAATCCTAATTGGTTAACCAAGCCCGTGGTGAGTGACATTTTTGCTCCAATAGTCAGTGACGCAAGAAGCGCACGTGCTTATGGTAGTGCAGCTTTAGAAATTATCAGTGTAGCAAAAGGGCAATTAGCAGCTTATTTAACGCCTAGATTACAGCCTTGGGACTATGCAGGTGGGCTCATGATTCTTAATGAGGTAGGTGGAATAGGAACAAATTTATTGGGAGAGTCTTTAGAATTAAATCGTCCGAATTCAATTTTAATGGCTAATGAAAAATTGCATGAAGAAATTTTAAACAACTATTTAAATGAACAAAGAGAAACAATTGCTTCGCATCATCAACAAAGGTTTGGTAATAAATTAAGAGAAGATTAGATTGTAGATAAACCTACCTTGAAAAAAGAAAGGTTTGTCTTATATTGTCTCTTTTATATGTTTATCGACTTAATAAAGACAGATTATACATTTTTCTGGATTTTGTTTTTAAAATCTATGATCTGTCTTTATTGTTCATTTCTTTGATTAACACTATCATCACTAATAAAGTTTTTTATACGAAATATAATGAATTTAAATTGGGCATTATTTATGCGCTGACTTCGGAGGAAACAGTCCTAGTTGAAGACTTTAGAAACTCTCACTGATTTATTTGTGTAAAATTTCTGGATCATGATGTAGCCTTAGAAAGCATGCATAAAAAAACTGCCCACATAGTCATAGACTTTGTCGACAGTCTAAAGAGCAGATTAAATCTGCTTTTTTATTATATATAGATTTTGATTAAGTGAATTGAATGATGATAAACCTTATAGCCAATTGTTTTTACGATATTTCTTTTTGACACTGAAACCAACACCGAATGTTGCAATGAGTAGTATAAATGTTAAAATCATCATTGGAACATTTGCAGCACCCAATGCAAAGCTAAATAAAGTTAAAAAAACGACTGCTAAAATTGAGAAGATCCAAAAGATGCTTTTTGATTTTTTTTGTTGCATCCCATACCCCACCTTTTACTTATCTTTTCACTAATCTATGATATAATAAAACAGTTGTAATTAAAAGTGGGAGTTTACTCAAGAAAGGAAATTTATAAAATGACTAAATTAAGAGAAGATGTTCGTAATATAGCGATTATTGCGCACGTTGACCATGGTAAAACAACTTTAGTAGATGAGTTGCTTAAACAATCTGGTATTTTTAGAGAAAATGAACATGTCGACGAACGTGCAATGGATTCTAACGACTTAGAGAGAGAACGTGGTATTACGATTCTCGCTAAAAATACAGCAATCGATTACAAAGGTACGCGTATTAACATTTTAGATACACCTGGTCACGCCGATTTCGGTGGTGAGGTTGAACGTATCATGAAAATGGTAGACGGGGTTGTACTTGTAGTAGATGCCTATGAGGGTACTATGTCTCAAACTCGATTCGTACTTAAAAAAGCTTTAGAACAAAACTTAAAACCAGTCGTAGTCGTTAATAAAATAGATAAACCAGCAGCAAGACCAGAGGGAGTAGTTGATGAAGTACTAGACTTATTCATTGAATTAGAAGCTAATGACGAACAACTAGATTTCCCAGTCGTATATGCTTCTGCAGTCAATGGAACAGCAAGTCTTGGATCTGATAAACAAGATGAAAATATGCAATCATTATATGAAACCATTATTGATTACGTTCCAGCGCCCGTTGATAATCACGATGAGCCATTACAATTCCAAGTCGCATTACTTGATTATAATGATTACGTGGGGCGTATAGGTATTGGACGTGTTTTCAGAGGTAAAATGCGTGTAGGTGATAATGTGTCACTTATTAAATTAGATGGCACAATTAAGAATTTCCGTGTAACTAAAATCTTTGGTTATTTTGGGTTAAAACGTGAAGAAATAGAAGAAGCGCAAGCAGGAGATTTGATTGCAGTTTCCGGTATGGAAGATATTAACGTTGGTGAAACGATTACACCACATGATCATCAAGATCCTCTACCTGTCTTACGCATTGATGAGCCTACACTTGAAATGACTTTCAAGGTTAATAATTCACCATTTGCCGGTCGTGAGGGTGATTACGTCACAGCACGTCAAATTCAAGAAAGATTAGATCAACAACTTGAAACAGATGTATCTTTAAAAGTCACACCAACTGATCAGCCTGATGCATGGATTGTAGCAGGACGTGGAGAATTACATTTATCAATTTTAATTGAGAATATGAGACGTGAAGGATTTGAGTTACAAGTTTCTAAACCTCAAGTTATTTTACGTGAAATTGATGGTGTCTTAAGTGAACCATTCGAGCGAGTTCAATGTGAAGTACCATCTGAAAATGCTGGTGCAGTTATAGAATCTCTAGGCGCACGTAAAGGTGAAATGCTCGATATGTTGACGACTGATAACGGTTTAACACGTTTAATATTTATGGTTCCAGCTCGAGGTATGATTGGTTATACTACTGAATTTATGTCAATGACACGTGGTTATGGTATTATCAACCATACTTTCGAAGAATTCAGACCTCATGTTAAAGCTCAAATAGGTGGTAGACGTAATGGTGCACTCATTTCTATGGACCAAGGTCAAGCCACTGCCTACGCGATTATTAACTTAGAAGACCGCGGTGTCAACTTTATGGAACCAGGTACTGAAGTATATGAAGGTATGATTGTTGGGGAACATAATCGTGAAAATGACCTAACTGTTAATATCACTAAGGCAAAACATCAAACCAACGTACGTTCAGCTACGAAAGACCAAACACAAGCAATGAATCGTCCCAGAATATTAACTTTAGAAGAAGCGTTACAATTTATTAACGATGATGAGTTGGTAGAAGTGACACCTGATAGTATCAGATTGAGAAAGAAAATTTTAAATAAATCAACACGTGAAAAAGAAGCTAAGCGTGTGAAACAAATGATGCAAGAAAATCAATAAGATAAAAAAGGTGCGACCACATTAATATTCTTGTGATCGCACTTTTTTCTATGAATGATGGATTGGTGTATTTGGACTTTCATTTACCATTTGTGATTTACGTTGTTTTGGTGTGTCTAAACGACTTTTACAATCGTCACACATAAATGTACGGATAGGATTATTTCTTAAACGTTTTGCTTCAACAGTGTGTTCATCAATGAATACTTTCGTATCACAAATGATACATTGAACTTCTAGCACACTAAATCACCTCTATATGTATTACGTAGTTAAATTGATATGAGTATCCTTTTTCAGGTATATAAATGAAGCTATCTACAGCGTTGTCATTATATAAACGTTTACCGTCCTTAGCAAATTGGAAAAAAAGATAAGGTAACAATTCCATAGGTACTTCTATAGAATGTTCTTCATTATATAATTTAATCGCTCTAGCATCATTATTCGGTTCGGCATTTTTGAAAAATGGAGTCATATTTATCGCAAATGTACCATCCAGTATTGAACGTTTTTTATATTTTATTTCAGAATTAAGTGTAGGCGGATTGGTCTGACCTTCTAAAATAGCGCGATTCCATTCTCTATTATCATTAAAATTGATAGGTCTTGTACCGTCAAACACGCCACGTTCTAAATCTTCAATACTTACTTTTCTATCATCAAAAATCCAAGTTGTGCTATCTAACGTGATAGGGAACTTGACTGCTCCTTTAATTTGAATCATAAATGCCTACTCCCTATATTTTTTTCTTTAATTATTTTAACACAAAATCGCTTTCACATATTTTAAATTCGCTTGATTTTTAACATCTAGTAAGATAAACTTCAAGTGTGAAGATATTAATGAAATGATAGGGGGGGGGGGAGTATGTCATGGCTAACCAATCGAAATTAAAAAATACGGCATATGACCAATTAAATAAAGATGCAGACAGAATTTTACATCTAATTAAAGTTCAAATGGATAATTTAACTTTACCTTCTTGTCCTCTTTATGAAGAAGTATTAGATACTCAAATGTTTGGTCTACAAAAAGAAGTTGACTTTGCTGTTCAGCTTGGTTTAGTTGATAAAGAAGATGGTAAGCGATTAATACTTAGACTTGAAAAAGAACTTTCTAAATTACATGAAGCTTTCACAAACGTTTAATGCTTTATTTTAATAGATAAGAAACAATTGCCCTAGATTAAAGAGTTGATACTTTATCTTGAAATTATAAATAAGAAGGTATATTGCGTATATAATTAAGTTGTACATAATTCGTCATCGTAACAATGACTGAGATGATATTCAAATTGATATCTTTCTCGGTCATTTTTGTTGTATTCAATTAAAATAGTAGTTTTAGATTATCAAAATTATTGAGTCGATGGCATTTAAAATGTACGCCTCATAATTGTCACTATTGTAGTAGTGAGTATCTTTTTTTGTCTCTCGGCAATTAAGTGACAGTTTTGCTTAATAATATTTGTTTAATCGAAGGGTTCAAGTATATAATAGACAAGACAGCTTTTTAAAAATTGATATTAATTTACTAAGTCAACGAAGTCATAACCTTTAAAATTTCAGAATTGGATGATCTAGTATATGAAAAATTTTAAAAATATAATGAGATATATTGGAAAGACTTCTAAATTTATCGATTATCCATTGTTAATTACATATGTTGTCCTTTGTCTGATTGGATTAGTCATGGTTTATAGTGCGAGTATGGTTGCTGCGACTAAGGGAACATTAACGGGTGGTGTTCCTGTTACAGGAACTTACTTTTATAATAGACAACTTTTATATGTCATTATGAGTGTGATTATTGTTTTCTTTATGGCATTTATCATGAACGTGAAAGTATTGAAAAAGCCTAATGTTCAAAAAGGAATGATGATTGGTATTTTCGTGTTACTATTGTTAACGCTAGTAATAGGTAAAAATATCAATGGTTCCAAAAGTTGGATAAACTTGGGTTTTATGAACTTACAAGCATCTGAGTTATTGAAAATTACTATTACTCTTTACATACCATTTATGATTGAAAAGAAAATGCCAGCAGTTAGACAAAATATCAAGTTAATTTTAGGTCCGATTCTATTTGTAGTTACTTGTTTGATTCTAGTGCTTTTCCAAAAAGACGTAGGTCAAACAATGTTAATTCTAATTATATTTTTCTCTATTCTTTTTTATTCTGGTATTGGTGTACAGAATATGTTGAAGTGGGGAACTTTAGTTGCAATTGGATTTTTAATTATCGCTACACTCATGCTGATTTTACACATGGTTCCAAGTTATTTACAGGCGCGTTTTAGTACTTTAACTAATCCTTTTGGTCAAGAGTCTGGGACTGGTTATCATATTTCCAACTCTTTAATGGCAATAGGTAATGGTGGATTATTTGGACGAGGGATTGGTAATAGCATAATGAAATTAGGTTATTTACCAGAGCCACATACTGATTTCATTTTTGCAGTTATTTGTGAGGAATTAGGTCTCGTAGGTGGTTTAATCGTTATATTTTTAGAATATTTCATTGTTTACCGTGCGTTCCAACTTGCCAATAAAACAACATCTCACTTTTATAAATTAGTGTGTGTGGGTATTGCAAGTTATATAGGAAGTCAAACGTTTGTAAATATTGGTGGTATTTCAGCTACGATTCCATTAACTGGAGTGCCTCTACCATTTATTAGTTTTGGTGGTTCTGCCATGATTAGTTTAAGTATTGCAATGGGGCTATTATTAATTACCGCTAAACAAATCAAACAAGATGAGAAACGCAACAAACAACGCAAGCTTGATATGAAACGTCGCTTTCATTAAATGATAATTGAATAACGATTTATAGATGTGTATAGAGTAACAACTTCTTTAATTGATTTTGGTTCTATATTAAATAAGTTTTGTGAGAATTTAAGTATTTTCGCATTTCTTATTTAACTATAGAGCTTTTTTATGGAACTAAGATTTTGTAAATCAAAAGCTCAAACTAGCGTATCATTCATATAGATGATAATATAAAATTATTAACAATAATAAGTTTTCGTTCAATTAACTGAAAACTTATTTGTGAAGGCTTTATACGATTCTGTAGGGGATGTCTAAAAGATAAATTTTACAAATTAGTAAATTATCTTTAACTTTGATACATTACTATAGAATTATTCTGTTATTTAAGATAAAATTTTATTATCTAATAATTTAGAAAATTCGAATTATTCTAAGGGGTGTCTTAGCTTTTGAAACAAATAAAGAAATTACTTGTTGCTAACCGTGGCGAAATTACCATTAGAATTTTTAGAGCAGCAGCAGAATTAAATATAAATACAGTAGCCATTTATTCTAATGAAGATAAAAGTTCACTTCATAGATATAAAGCAGATGAATCTTATTTAGTCGGAAGTGATTTAGGACCTGCTGAAAGTTATTTAAATATTGAAAGAATTATTGAAGTAGCTCTATGTGCAGGTGTTGACGCAATTCACCCTGGATATGGATTTTTAAGTGAAAATGAACAATTTGCACGTCGATGTGCAGAAGAAGGTATTAAATTTATTGGACCACACTTAGAGCATTTAGATATGTTTGGAGATAAAGTGAAAGCAAGAACAACTGCCATTCAAGCTGATTTACCTGTTATTCCGGGTACAGATGGTCCAATTGAGAGTTTTGAAGCAGCACAACAATTTGCTAAAGAAGTTGGCTATCCATTAATGATTAAAGCTACGAGTGGTGGTGGCGGTAAAGGCATGCGTATTGTACGAGAATCAAGTGAACTTGAGGATGCTTTCCACCGTGCTAAATCTGAAGCTGAAAAATCATTCGGCAATAGCGAAGTTTACATTGAAAGATATATTGACAATCCTAAACATATTGAAGTTCAAGTCATTGGTGATGAACAAGGAAATATCATTCATTTATATGAGAGAGACTGTTCTGTACAACGTCGTCATCAAAAGGTAGTCGAGGTTGCACCTTCAGTTGGATTATCTCCAAGTTTGAGAGAACGTATTTGTGATGCAGCTATTCAACTTATGAAAAATATAGAATATGTAAATGCTGGAACAGTTGAATTTTTAGTTTCGGGCGATGAGTTTTTCTTCATTGAAGTTAATCCACGTGTGCAAGTTGAACACACTATCACTGAAATGATTACAGGTATTGATATCGTTAAAACTCAAATTTTAGTTGCAGATGGTGAGTCTTTATTTGGTAACAGAATTGCTATGCCAAATCAAAGTGATATTCAAACTTTAGGGTATGCGATTCAGTGTCGTATTACGACAGAAGATCCAGCTAATGGCTTTATGCCTGATTCAGGAACAATTATTGCTTATCGTTCAAGTGGTGGATTTGGTGTACGACTAGATGCTGGAGATGGATTCCAAGGTGCAGAAATTTCTCCTTACTATGATTCTTTATTAGTTAAATTATCTACACATGCGGTTTCGTTTAAACAAGCGGAAGAAAAAATGGAACGCTCACTACGTGAAATGCGTATTCGTGGGGTAAAAACAAATATTCCATTTCTTATAAATGTTATGCGTAATGAGAAATTTAGAAGTGGTGATTACACAACTAAATTTATTGAAGAGACACCTGAACTCTTTGATATTGCCCCTACGCTTGATAGAGGTACGAAAACATTAGAATACATCGGGAAGGTTACTATTAATGGCTTCCCTAATGTTGAGAAACGACCTAAACCAGATTATGAATCTACATCTATTCCAAAGGTATCTCAAAAGCGTATTAATCAATTAACAGGAACTAAGCAAATTTTAGATGAACAAGGCCCTACAGCTGTAGCTGATTGGGTAAGAAATCAAAAAGATGTTCTTATCACTGATACAACTTTTAGAGATGCTCATCAATCATTGCTTGCGACACGTGTGAGAATGAAAGATATGATGAATATTGCTTCTAAGACTGCTGAAGTATTTAAGGATAGCTTTTCATTAGAAATGTGGGGTGGTGCAACATTTGATGTGGCATATAATTTCTTAAAAGAAAATCCTTGGGAACGTCTAGAGCGCTTGCGTAAAGCAATTCCTAATGTGTTATTCCAAATGTTATTACGTGCGTCTAATGCAGTAGGTTATAAAAATTATCCAGATAATGTCATTAAGAAGTTTGTGCACGAAAGTGCCAAAGCTGGTGTAGATGTATTCCGTATATTTGACTCATTAAACTGGGTTGATCAGATGAAAGTAGCGAATGAAGCGGTGCAAGAAGCTGGTAAAATATCAGAAGGTGCGATTTGTTATACAGGTGATATTTTAAACGTCGAACGCTCTAATGTATATACACTAGAATACTACGTTAAAATGGCAAAGGAACTTGAGAGAGAAGCTTTCCATATTTTAGCTATAAAAGATATGGCTGGATTGTTAAAACCAAAAGCTGCCAATGAACTAATAGGTGAATTAAGAGCTGCTACGCATTTACCTATTCATTTGCATACTCATGATACAAGCGGCAATGGACTATTGACATATAAACAAGCGATTGATGCAGGTGTAGATATTATTGATACAGCTGTTGCATCTATGAGTGGTTTAACAAGTCAACCTAGTGCGAACTCACTTTATTATGCGTTAAATGGCTTCCCACGAAACTTAAGAACTGATATTGATGGTTTAGAAGAGTTAAGTCATTATTGGTCAGTTGTTCGACCTTATTATGTTGATTTTGAAAGTGATATTAAATCTCCGAATACAGAGATTTATCAACATGAAATGCCTGGGGGTCAATATTCTAATTTAAGTCAACAAGCTAAAAGCTTAGGTTTAGGAGAACGCTTTGATGAAGTAAAAGATATGTACCGTCGTGTGAACTTCTTATTTGGTGATATCGTTAAAGTAACGCCTTCTTCTAAAGTAGTCGGTGATATGGCACTTTATATGGTACAAAATGATTTAGATGAAGATGCTGTTTTAAGTGAAGGGTATAAGCTTGACTTTCCAGAATCTGTAGTATCCTTCTTCAAAGGAGATATTGGACAACCGGTTAATGGTTTCAATAGAAAATTACAAGAGATTATTCTTAAAGGCCAAAAACCTATCACTGAGAGACCAGGTGAGTACTTAGAACCAGTTGATTTTGAAGCGATTCGAGAAGAGTTGAGTGAAAAGCAACAGGATGAAGTGACAGAACAAGATATGATTAGTTATGTCCTTTATCCAAAAGTTTATAACCAGTATATTCAAACAAAAGAACAATATGGTAACCTATCTTTGCTAGATACACCAACTTTCTTATTTGGTATGCGTAATGGTGAGACAGTTGAAATTGAAATCGACACAGGTAAACGTTTGATTATAAAACTTGAAACAATTAGTGAGCCGGATGAAAATGGTAAACGTACGATTTATTATGCAATGAACGGTCAAGCACGTCGAATTTATATCCAAGATGAAAATGTGAAAGCTAATGCGAATGTAAAACCAAAAGCTGATAAGTCTAATCCAAATCATATTGGAGCTCAAATGCCTGGTTCAGTTACTGAAGTAAAAGTAGTTGTTGGTGATGAAGTTAAAGCAAATCAATCATTGCTTATTACTGAGGCAATGAAAATGGAAACTACGATACAGGCACCTTTTAATGGTGTGATTAAACAACTGAATGTTGCTAATGGTGACGCTATTGCAACAGGTGATTTACTAATTGAAATTGAAAAGCAATAACAACTAAAGCGACCGACTAGGTTTCCATGTGTAAAATAAGTATGACATATGGTAGCCCAGTCGGTCCTTTTGGTTCACAATAGCGTACATTTAAACATGACAACGCCCATCAAGGTAAAATTAACTTAGTCTACCTCGATGGGCGTTGTTCTATTATTCTATAGAATAATAGCTAAACTATTTAATACTACGTGTGGTTCTTAACATCAGCAAGATGAAATACGCAATCATGCCGAATAAATAAGTAATAAACAATGCATGGAATAGTGCGATGATTAAGTTAACGTTTGTTATTACTGATAACGCACCTGTGATAACTTGTAAAATAACAAGTATAAATGCAGCAGTGTAGCCGTAGCGCACTGTTCGAATAGCTGGATAATTTTTAATAGCATGAATAAATGTAATCATAATCCAGATAAATGTAATCAAAGCCATGCCTCTATGTGCAAATTGCACCCAGTCATGTGCATTATGAGGAACAAAATCATTAAAAGGTACTGGCCATGCACCATACGCAAGACTTGATTTAGTATGTCTAACTAGTGCACCAGTATAAATTGTTAAGTATACAATAATTGCCATTAACCATGTCAATGTACGTAGTGGCTTTTGGATAAACAAGATATCAGCTTCATATTTTTGGTCGACAGAGAAAATGATTAACGTCATGACGAAAACAGATGAGAAACTAATTAATGAAATACCAAAATGTAATGCTAAAACATATACATTTTGTTGCCATATTACTGCTGCCGCCCCTACAAGTGCTTGGACAAGTAAAAAAGAGATACTAATAATTGAAAGTGGTTTAATTTCTTTAATATATCCAATATTCTTCCAAGCGGTAATGACTAACCATAATACAATAATAAGAGAAATCGCTGATACAGCACGATGACTAAGTTCTATAATCGTATGTATGGGTAAGTTTTGTGGAAGAAGTGCACCATTACATAATGGCCATGATGATCCACAACCATCTTCTGATCCTGTTTTAGTTACGAGGGCGCCACCTAATTGTACAAAGGTCATAATAATCGTAGCTAAAACACCTAACCATTTAAGGTTTTGTTTTCTAAACAATGATAAACACCCCATCACTAATTTAAAGTATTAACTTAAAACCCAAAAAGGGGAATCGGTTATTATGAAATCATTGAATCATATTTCAATATACATTCTAACAAATGTTACAATTAAAAAGACACTTGATAGTTAATATCTTTAAATTAATGTATATATTTTTACTTATAATTCATTATAACAAGAATACCGTTTTTAATTGTGTCACAAAATTGACGATTTATAATGTCGTAAAAGTGTCACAATTTAATTTTATTAAACCTAGTCTTTTAGTAAAAATTACTATATCATTAATACTGTATGAAAAATTCAAGGAGGGGAATTATGAGCAGAGAACAAACTTTGTCACACGATACGGGCCGTGTAACCTTCAAAGAATTGCAACAAATCATCAAGATGGGTCTCGTTCAAGGTAACTTAATACCTGCATTTGTAGGCGCTTGGCTTGCAATTGTAATGACAAACCATTCCTTCCTATCTTCCATTCCACAAATACTATTGATGCTTGTAGGATCTACTTTAATTATGGGCGGTGCATGTGCGTTAAATAACTATTATGATCAAGATATTGATCGTATCATGCCAAGTAAACAAGGTAGACCGACAGTCAACGATAGAATATCAGACACGAACTTATTAATATTAAGTTTTGGGATGATGTTAATAGGTGAAGCTTGCTTATTCTTATTAAACGTACCTTCAGGCGTTCTAGGATTAATTGGTATTATAGGATATGTTTCTTATTATTCTATTTGGTCAAAACGTCATACCACTTGGAATACAGTTGTTGGGAGCTTTCCTGGTGCAGTACCACCTTTAATCGGATGGGTAGCCATTGACGGAAGTATCAGTTTAGTAGTTATGGCGTTGTTTTTAGTTGTCTTTTGTTGGCAACCAATTCATTTTTATGCTTTAGCGATTAAACGAAGTGATGAATATTCTCTCGCTAATATTCCAATGTTACCTTCTGTTAAAGGTTTTAAACGTACAAGAGTGAGCATGTTTATTTGGTTAGTACTGTTATTACCATTACCTTTCTTATTATCAAATTTAGGTGTAACTTTTATTGTATTAGCTACACTTCTTAACTTAGGATGGTTAGCTCTTGGCCTCACAACGTTTAAAAAGGGGTCTAATCAAACTAAATGGGCAACACAAATGTTCATTTATTCATTGAACTACTTAGTCGTATTCTTCGTACTCGTTGTTGTTGTTTCATTAATCAAAATGATATAAATTAACTTAAGTAAGGATGAAATTTATGAACGTACCCATTTTACCCACGATAAGTACATCGTGTATTGTTATCAGTGCGATTTTAGTCGCTATTGGTTGGATTTTGATTTGGAAACGCCAAATTCACAAACATAAAAATATTATGCTATGGGCAGCTATTTTCGCATTAACATTCTTTATTATTTATGCTTGTAGAACAATTTTTATTGGGAATACAGCTTTTGGCGGACCAGATTCTATCAAAGTGTATTACACAATCTTCCTAGTGTTCCATATTGTTCTTGCTACAGTCGGTGGCGTATTAGGATCAATTCAAATTATCTTAGCATTTAAAGATAAGTTTAATATTCATAGAAAGGTTGGACCTGTGGCTTCAATCGTTTGGTTCTTCACAGCAATCACTGGTGTAGCTGTATACATTTTATTATATGTACTTTATCCAGGTGGAGAAACAACTTCATTGCTCAAAGCAACTTTAGGTTTATAAATTTTTCGTTTTACTGATAAAGCTTCGATTGAGGTTTTATCAGTATTTTTTTACTTTAAAAGTGACACTCTAATTTCGCACTGCATCGTTGATTATCTAACCTATTGATGTATGAAGTAGTTCGCACTTTAGGAAGAGTATATTAATGAATCAAAAAGATATAGTTATTAAGAATTAGCGTAAGTGTATCACTTATCTTGATAAGTGATATCTAATTTTTGTACAATATATGTAATTCTTTAAAGGTGGGTGAGAGATGAAAAAGTTAGTTATAAAAGTGATAGGCGTTATATTTTTAGTAACTTTTCTAATTTATTTATTTTACTCACCACGTCTTAAATTTGATGTATTAGAGAATCCAAATAAAGGTAGTAAAACGAATCGAACAGAGCAATTCAAACAAACAGATAAAGATGTAGAGAATCCTAAACCTAAAAAGGGTGTAGGAACTTGGATTGGCAAAAATATTAAAACTATGACACATCACTTCGGTCAAGCAGACCGCACATACCCGTACAAACATGGCTATAAGAACTATATATTTAAGAAAAGCAATCAATACTATATTGTAAGTACTAAGAATAATGTCATTACGTCGGTTTATGCGACGGGTAAAGACGTCAAAGTTGATCCTCTTAAAATAGGTGAAAGTGCGGCACATCTTTTTGAAAATACAAGCATTAACCCTGAACCTACGATTAAAGCAAATGGTAAAGCTTATAAATTTGAAATGTCAGATGAAGATTTAAAAACACAAACACTAATTAAATATGGGAGTGTTTATGCACAAGTTTATTCTGATCAACAATCGAACAACATATTAGCGGTGCGCTTTTTGGATGCCAATACATTAGCTACGCTCCAACCTTATAAGTTGAATAGTGAAGAGAATCAAAGTCAAATTGAAGAAAAAACAGATGATTCAATTCCTTATGAACAAAATCCTAATCAATTAATCACTTTATATGAAGTGACAAATAAGATGAGAGAAATGAAAGGGTTAAAGCCCTTAAAGATTAATAGTGATATAGCGCATATTGCTTCAATTAACTTATATGAGGCAACTGATAAAGGTTCAGATAGTGTTGAGTTTACGGAAAATGCGCTTACTCAACAATTAGATGATAATCATGTTACTTATAAGTCAGCTAGTCAAAATGTAGGGTACGATTTTGATGATGTGCCAACACTCATTCATAGCTGGATTAACTCTGACATCCATCGTTCTCGTTTATTAAATAATAAATATGATGAAATGGGCGGAGAAGTGATGCGAGATTATTATTCATTAATTTTTGTTGAAAAGTAAAATGAACAGGAGGATACGATGATTACTGAAGAAACATTATCAATTCTCGATGGTATTGAGGATATTGCAGATATGATTGTACAATCAGAAGTATATCAAGCCTATCAACAAGCTAAAGATGCTTTAGAGAATCATGACGAAGCACACCTGCTTTATCAAGCGTTTCTTAAATCCAAAGATAAATATGATGATGTTATGAGGTTTGGTAAATATCATCCTGATTATAAAACGATTATGATGGAAACCAGACAACGTAAACGCGCTTATGAAATGCTTCCAGTTGTTATGAATTATAAAGCTAAAGAAGTGTCATTACAGAATTTGATAGATGAAGTAATCAGCAAAATTGCGTATGTGGTTTCCGACAACGTTAAAATTGAAGTAGGAAACCCGTTCTTTCAAACAGGACATCATGGTTGCGCATCAGGTGGGTCATGCAACTGTTCATTGTAATAGTTGGGTTGAGATGAAGTAAAAACTTAATTTAACAATAAAAAATACTTTCGAAGGTAAACAAATGAAGAACCGATCGAAAATGTTTTTTGATTATTTAAGTTATAGAAAGAATGAGATAACTGACAAATACTAATAGGAGATGCATCTTTATATAGAAAGATTGATTAATCGATTTCAGTAGTAGAACCTTCGTCATCTTTAACTCTCTTATTCATAATTTGGATAAAATCGTTTTGACTCATGGGGATGTTAAACATTTTATACGATAAACCTAATTTTTGTGCTTCTCTGTATTGGGCTAACTCAGATTTTGACATTTCATGAATGTTACCATCTTTATCAAAAGCATCATAATTAGCAATAGAATGTTGATCTACACTTGGTATATAGAACCCTTTATTAATATGAAGAAAGGCGATAATATTTGAGCCAATTCGGTCCTTTCCAAATGTCAAATTATTAATCATATCATCTGGATGTCCTATATTTCTGACGGTTTGTTCAAATTGACGAGAATCAATTTTATTTTGAAAACTTTTAGAAAACGTTTCATTATATATTTGGAGTATCAAATGTAGTGGCCCCTCAATATTACCAAGCACTGTATTGATTTGAGCATGTACTGAGCCTAAACTGTGAGTTGCACCGTAAATATGACTATTAGGATTATTTCTCTTTTACCGCTTTAGTAAAAGCAACACTTTCTGCCATTTGAGTAAGTACCATTTTTGTAGAAACATTTGATTCTTTTATAAGCATTTGTAATAGGAAACTTACGTTTTAATAAATTAGAGTATTCTGCAAACTAAAACTATTTTTAAAAGCTTCTATAGACATATTATGCGTACTATTAACAATATCATTATCATCAGTAACGGCATTTTAATTTTTATTGATTGTAGTATAATTTAAATTTTTATAATAATTATTAATTTTAGGATTTGTTGTGTTATGATGAAATGAAAGTTGAGCATCTGTGATAATACCATGAATACTTGTTGAATCGATATTAGCATACCCCATAATAATATGATTAGTATCAGTTTTACCATTTTTTCATAGGTGCAAATGCATAGACACGTAAACCATTTTGAGTGTCATCACGTTTTTCAATTACTTTTAAATTTTTTCTTTATAGTACACTTTATGACCAATTGGAAATGATTCATAAGAAGCTTCGGAAATATTTTTAGATATATAATCATTTAATTTCAAATGGAATTCTACTTAGTTAAAATATTATTAGAGATATAAATAATGAATAAAAGTAAACTAAAAATTTATATTACAATCATTATTATATCATTAGTTGTAATACTTTCATATATTTCACACATTAATAAAAAAATCACTATATAGAAACACAAGAAAAAAGAATTTATTTATATTTTAAATATAATCTGAAAAATTATAACTCTATGCAGGTAACCTTATTTAAAAAATCCGATGGGAGTTTACTTTGTAAGTGGTTATGTTAATAAAACAAAAAATATCATTTCAAAGCTCAAATATCGACGGCAGATAATCTTCAATTTATAGATAATTTAATTTATGATCCTAAGACTTTTGGGAAGTTAATAAAAAATGAGGAGGAGGGTAATTTCATATGTATTGATGAAATTATCAAGAAAGAAAATCTAGATAAATCCAAATATGAAGCTAATTCACCGTTATTTTTCTGGTTTTGATTTATATAAAGCAAGACTATTTATTTTATGACGTAGTTTTTACAAACTTAAAGCAACACTTTCCGATAAAATAGAAAATGTTGCTTTTTAGATTGGTGATTAACTGCGAGGTTTATATTTTACTTTTTTTAACGTTTCTTTAAATTGCTTTGCTAAATCTGGGCGATCTGTCACTAAGGTATGAACACCTTTATGATATAGGTCAGCCATTAAATCTATGCTATTCACACCATAATATCCAGGTACGATATTATTTAAGTTTAGCCATTGAATGAAACGTTTAGAAGTCAATGATATCCCTTTAAACTCAACAGGCATTTGGAATGTATCTGCTTGTGATTTGAATGTATGACCTAACATGCCGTTAAATTTAATAAATCCTTCAGTAACTTCTGCTTGACTAGCACCATAGCTATTTCACCTTTACTAAATTTCATGAAGCGGTCAATTTGCTCTTTATGGAAACTGGTAACGAGTACACGATGTTGGGCGTGATGCTTTACAATATTGTCGCATATGACTTGCGGCGCGATACGACCTTCATATGTATCTGGTGCATCTTTTAAATCTACGTTAATATACATATAAGGTGTTTGATCATTAATATCTGTAAAATGATAACCCGCATCTAGACGTTTTAACTTATCTAAAGTGTGTTCACTTACCTCTCCTGAACCATTTGTAGTCCGGTCGACATGGGCATCATGAAATACTATCAGTTTACCATCTTTAGTTAGGAGTACATCTGTTTCAAAGCCATCTAAACCGTATTCAACAGCATTATCAAATGCCAATTGGGTTTGTTCAGGTCTCATTGCCATCCCACCTCTGTGCGCAAATAAGTAGGGTGCTTGTCCAGAGAAGAAAGGTGGGATAGATTTTAAAGTTTTAGAAGACTTATTTTTAAAAAGATAAAATATACTACTTAAGATACCAGCTGTTGCTAATGTACCATTAATAAATCATTTTTTAGTATGAGACATGTTAGAATCCTCCTCGTGTTGATTAGGGTAAGCGTATCAAATAATTACTGATTAATACAATGATAATATCATGGAGATATTCATGACTTGTATTTCTTCATTCATTTTCAGAAAATATAACATAAGTTATATGACAGATTAAAATGCCAAACTGACAAACAGTCATAGTCATTTCAATACTCACTTAGACGTGATATGATAACAATTGTATAAATAATGGAGTGAGCAAGATATGAATATAATTCCAAGAATAAGTTTAATTATTTTTTTGAAACATATGAAACACGAACGTCAAATTAGAAAGTATGGACATATTGTTCATTCAAATAGACAAAGAAAATTTGTAGTCATGTATGTTAATGAAGTACATGCTGATGATATTGTACATAAGCTCATGCAACTTAAGTATGTTCATGATATTCAATGTTCTCCTTACAAATATTTGAAAAAAACATATGAGAAAGAAAAACATGAAATACTATAAGAATTAAAGTTTATTGTAATGGAGGTATCCATCTTTGAAGACGCAAGACGCTAATAAGATAGTTGAAATATAATTTTAAGTCATGGTATGTTTCTGGTGGTTGAACATCGATTCCTACGACTGGAACATCATATTTCTCTGCTTTAGAATTAATAATGTCGAATTTTTTGTTGCCATCAGGATAAGGATACTTCAATACATTGATCATAATATATATTGCTTGAAAGTGATTCTCAGACGTTGGGTTCATAATGATGGCTACTGATGATAGTTGTTTATCAGATTGTGGGGAGTGAAAGTAGACAATTCGATTGATTCGTTTGTGATTGTATTCAATAAGTGTGGTAAATTCGAATAAATCGGTTAAACCTTCACCGATTTTGATAAATGATTGTTTCATAATTTTATCAATCTCCTTTATCATCAAATTATATTAAATAAGTTAATGAAATGGAAGTGTAAGTCAATGCGTGTAATCGCTGGAAAACATAAGAGTAAAGCTTTAGCAAGTTTGGAAGGACGTTATACTCGTCCTACGATGGATAAAGTGAAAGAGGGCATTTTTAATAGTTTACATGATGTTTCAGGGATAGGACTAGATTTATTTGCTGGAAGCGGTGCACTTGGCATTGAGGCACTCTCACGTGGTATGGAGAAAGTCATTTTCGTGGATCAAAACTTTAAAGCAGTCAAAGTGATAAAGTCAAATTTAAACCAATTAGATTTGATGTCACAAGCTGAAGTTTATAAGAACAATGCTGATAGAGCGCTTAAAGCACTTGCTAAACGTGAGATACAATTTGATATCATCCTCTTAGATCCACCTTACAAAAAAGGACTCATAGATGAGGCGATTGAGAGAATTTCGGAGTTTAATTTATTAAAAGAAAATGGTATTATCGTTTGTGAGTTTAGTAATCATGAGAATATTCAAGTTGAGCCATTTCAAATGATTAAACGTTATCATTACGGTTTGACAGATACTTTGTTACTTAAAAAAGGAGAATAATATGAGTAAGACTAGAGCAGTTATTCCCGGAAGTTTTGATCCTATTACATATGGTCATTTAGATATCATTGAAAGAAGTGCAGATCGCTTTGATGAAATTCATGTTTGTGTACTGAAGAATAGTAGTAAAGGTGGAACTTTTGATTCAGAAGAACGAATGAATTTAATTAGAGGATCAGTTGAACATTTATCTAATGTTAAGGTGCATCATTTTAATGGTTTGCTTGTTGATTTTTGTAATCAAGTAGGAGCTAAGACTATTATCAGAGGTTTACGTGCAGTCAGTGATTTTGAATATGAATTGCGATTGACGTCTATGAACAAAAAGTTGAATAGTAATGTTGAAACAATGTACATGATGACAAGTGCAAATTATTCGTTTATTAGTTCAAGTATTGTCAAGGAGGTTGCTGCTTATAAAGCAGATATTTCAGCCTTTGTACCACCAAATGTTGAAAAGGCATTAAAAGAAAAATTTAATGTGTAATGAAACATATGTAAGATTAGCTATAAAGAAATCTATGACCTCATTAGATTTTTTTATAGCTATTTTTATAATTATAGAGTGTATGGAACATTATTTCAGGTATAATTTGCGTATTGGCAGTCGATGACTGAATTGAAAAAGCGCTTAAATTAAGTTTTTCAATTCTAGCTTGGGGCCACAACTTAGAGAATTTCACTTAGAAATTCTACAAACAATACAAGTTGTGATTCGTTGTCAGCGTAAGACAACGAACTCAATGCGACTTCTGTCCTACGCTCTTTATATACGAATCACTGGAGTATTAACATCTGTTAACGTTTGTTTACTCATAAGATTATAAATGTGTGTCGCTTTGATTTCATTGTGAAAATAGTGTACAGTTTTTTGGTTAATATTTGTGATGTATTGCTTGTTAGGGTATTTATTTTTTAGGTATTTCAAGTATGTTTGACCTTTGTCGTTCATACCTAATATTCTAACTGCTTGAATATTTTTAGTGACATCTCTAGATTGGATATTAAGAAGTACATTCATTAAAATACGTTGAATATGAGCATATGTATAACGTTTCGTTTTGAGTTTAAACATCAATTCTTGGAAAGAATGACTCTGTTGTATTGTTGATTGAAGACGATTTTCAAAGCCTTCATTCATCGTATAAATAGAATTTAGTATTTCATTAGACTGTGATATGATTTGATACTTAATAAAAGGAAACGTATCTTCTATTGTTATGTGCGGTTTCGTGTATAATGTTTGAATAGATTTTGGGACAACTTCAGCCCAATCTTTATCGCCATTAGTGAGTGAACGTCTTATCGATGTACCACTTGCAAATTGATGATGTTCAATTGAATCGCTATGATGGTTTGCAACTTCTCTTTTAATCGTTAAAGCAGATATATGAGGCGCAAACTGTTGAATTGCTTTTAAATAACTGATACCAAGTATGTTATTAGGAGACTGCAAGAGTGTGTGATTTTCTGTGATCTCACTTAAAATGCGTGGATAGCTTTTACCTTCTTTAAGTTTATTTTTAAAATCAGGGAGAGTTTCTATATCTAGAATTTGTTCAGCAAGTGTCTGTAATTCATTGAGTTGTGCACTTTCACTTCCAAAAGAAATGGTATCGATATCAAGATATTGCGCCACTTTTACAGCTATTTCTGCAAAAGTATCACCGGATGATAGACTAGCTATCAAAGGGAGCTCAACAACTAAATCTACAGCCGATAAAGCCATCTCAGTGCGTTTGAATTTATGGTAAATAGCAGGTTCGCCACGCATCACAAAGTTGCCACTCATTATTGCAATTGTTACAGTTGAATTGGAATGTTGTTGAGATGCTTTAGCATGATGTAAATGTCCATTGTGGAAAGGATTGTATTCAGTTATAAGCCCAACACTTTTCATTTGCATTTCTTCCTTTCGATATTCATCATTAATAGTGTAACAGAACTAGGTATGTTAAGAAAAAATCTTGACATCTTTTGTTGAGAAAGTTAAAATAAAATTTGTGCTTGTTAGAGGTGAAGCCATATGAAATGGTCAATAACACAGTTAAGAAAGTATCAAGGTAAGCTATTTGAGTTTAATCAAAAGGTGAATTTTGAACATTTAAAAGAATCATTAGATTTAATTGATCTCTCAGAAATAAATGTTGAAGGCCAATTAACTGTTAAATCTAATGAAGTTATCGCAGATATGCATGTGACCGGTATGTATACCATGCCTTGTGCACGTACATTAGAACCGGTAAATGTGCCACTTGATGTGACGACTTCAGAAGTATTTGATTTAGAAGGCTATGATGATTATAACGATGATGACGATCAAGATGATGAGCATTATCATCGCGTCACAGACGGTATGATTAATATTAAGGACATTGCTGAAGAGCTTGTAATTATTGAAAAGCCTATGCGTGCCTATTCTGAACATAGTGATCAAATGTTAACAGAAGGTAATGGTTGGGAAGTCATTGACGAAGATCAATTGGCTGAAGCTCAACAAGAACAAGATTCTGAACATAAAAAAGTTGATCCAAGGCTTCAGAAATTACAACAATTATACGATAAAGAGCAATAGCAGTTTGATTAATGGTATAATAGTTATTAATTGAACTGACATTTTGAATTAAGTGTCTATTCTAAGGAGGATTAATCATGGCAGTACCAAAAAGAAGAACGTCTAAAACAAGAAAAAATAAACGCCGTACACATTTTAAAATTTCAGTACCTGGTATGACTGAATGCCCAAATTGTGGCGAGTACAAATTATCTCACCGCGTATGTAAAAACTGTGGTTCTTACAACGGCGAAGAAGTCGTTTCTAAATAATAGAACTGATGTATGAAATCCAACAATCTCATGTGAGGTTGTTGGATTTTTTTGGTTTAAGGTAGAGACGATAGGTTGAAATTATTAAAATAGTAATCATAGTTCTATGGTAAAGTGATTAGGAAATTGATAGCAAACAAGACTTTCATTATTTTCTGAATGAAATTGTTAAGTACCTCTAAGTTTAGATATCTTGTATCTTTGCAAGATAAAAAAGACAAGCAATCATTAGATGTTTTTGTCTATGGCTTAGGGATAGATTAGTATTTTTTCTCTTTTCTTATTAAGAACAAAAAGAAAGGAAAGCAAGGAAACCCAAAGCGATTGGTGTTGAATTATTTTCAACATTTAAACCAGTTTTAAGTAATTGATTTACATTTTCTTTTTTTATCAAAAGTTGGAACAGTAACCTCAATACGATTTACTTTGCTTTTTTTCTCTTTCTCATCTTTATCGGCTTTGTCAGCGTTAGATTGAGTATCTGGTTTGTCAGTTTGTTCTTTATTTTGTACAAATGTATCTTCAGAAGTATTATTCACTTTCTCAGGTTCTGTAGCCTTATGATTACCGTCGTCTTCCACAACGTTATATGGTTGTTGTTTCTCTTCTTTTTCATCGGTTTGATGATTGTTCTCTTTATTTTTTTAGTTATATTTTGCATTAGTTTAATCAGGTTTTATTTGAGAAGTATTTGTATTTGCTGTTTTATTATTCGTTACAGTACTCTCATTTTCAGTGGTAGTGTCATTAGGTTTATCAGAAGATACGTTCTCATCATTGATATAAGGGATAGGTGTATCTAGGGAAAAATGTGTTATATAATCTCGTCATATTGATAATTAGGTGTTTCAATATGGTGCTTACTTATGATGTTATTCATACCGGGTGTCACTTCAATATGTATAGTCTTAGTATCTTCTTTAGAGTTCTCAGAGACAACTTTAGATGGGAGTACCGTCTCTTTTTCATCGAAGAATTGTATTGCCTTCCAAACAGACGACTTATCTAATACGATTTGGAATTAATATTGATTGTTAGTTTTAAATACTTTTCCTGGATGTTTTACATATTTGTCCATTAATGAAATATCATTTGTTTTATCTTTTTGGACTTGGAAATTAACTGTTTCAAATTTATTTTGTGATGGCGTATTGTCATTGTGACAACCGTGTTTTGATTATTTTGAGTTGATGCATTGTCTTTGGAATTAGCTGAATTTTGAGGGGATTGAGGATGAGTTTGATTATTTGAAGTAGTCGTTACAGTCTCTGCTTGATGATTTGTGTCAGTTGTTTCATCAGCTTATGTCTAATGATGCGTAAGGAGTAGAAGGGCAGAACCTTATGTGACAGATGTTTCGCCAAATTTAAGCTTACGAATTGGGAAGAAATTTCTATGTAATACATACTTTGTCTTTTGATGTTGATTCATGTTGTTAACATCTTCTATGTTGATTTTAATTAATACAAGTGAACAATCATTATTTAGTTATATAATATTTAATATTATTAGAAATTAAATTGATAAAAATAAAAAATGAGTAAATCTTGTTATTGATTTATTCGTTTTGATGATGTTAAAGATTATTTAGATTCTTTTCGTTGTCTTCTTAGTAATAGAAGTGAAGATATTAAAGCAATAGAACCAAATACTGTAGTAGTATAATCAGCTTCATCACTTAATCCTGTTTCTGGTAATTCAGTAGCATTTTTATCTTCTTTAGAACCTTTGTTATCAGTTTCTTTTTTTGTACATTGATTATCAGTAGTTAATTTTTGTTCTTTTTGTTTGTCAGTTACACAAAAAGTTTCAGGTTTTGTAATATCATTTTTGCCAGGTTGTTGGCCTTTACATTCACAATTTTTATGTTCTTTACAGTCTTTATGTTCATTGCAATCTGTATCTGAGCCAGTATCTCCACCATTTTGACCATCAGGACCATTTTGACCACTTTGGTTAGGTGTAGAACCAGCTTGGTTGTTATTGTTCTCAGTATTACCTTGTTGACTACTTGGTTTTTGATCTCCAGCTTCACCAGGTGTTGCAGTAGCACCTTGATTACCAGTTGGTTTAGTTTGTGCACCTTGTCTATCTTGTGTTCCAGAAGCAGCACCTGGTTGAGTTTGAGCGTTATTTTCTCCGGCATTATTAGGAGCTGGAGTAGTTTCAGCAGTTGTACCTGCAGGTTTTGCTGGTTGTGGCGTAGTATCAGTATTTTGAGCGCCAGGTGTACCTGTTTGACCAGCAGCTTCATTACCTGGTTGAGTTACCGCGGCATTTTGATCTCCGGCAGTATTTTTATGAGGTGCGTCTTGCCCAGTAGCACCGGGATTGCCCGCAGCAGGTGAAGTTGGAGCAGTTTGCGTTCCTCCAGCTTGAGGCGTATCTTGACCAGTAGTGCCAGGTGTTCCAACAACTGGCGAACCTGTAGGATTTTGATTTCCTTCAGTACTAGCTTGGGGGGCATCTTGTCCTTGGCTCGCCCCTGCTGGTTTACTTGTTACAGCTGGTTGTCCTCCAGTTTCGTCACTCTATCAAACTCTTCAGCGTGTGCTTGCCCGAAGAATAGGAATGATCCTATGATAATTGAAGCAGTACCAACTGTGAACTTTCTGATTGAGTAATGATTTTTCTTAATGGGTGATGTGTTAGAAAACTTGTTTGGTTGATTCATAACTTAATCTCTCCTTTGAAAGTAGTTGTCTCAGTTGTTTATGAGATTTATAAAATTTAGAGTGAAATAAAACCATTAAATAACTGTAATGGATGACAATGTATTAACATATTTTTCTAACTTTAAGCAACTAATTAAAAATATTAATATTTGTTACATGAGAACCAGTAGATTAATTGCCAGGGAAGACAGATAAAAATAAGTGTTTAAAAACGACTCCATCTTAGAATTTACAAATTTTAATATTAGTATAACTAGTGACTTTGAAATCAAGTAAGATTCAATTACAATATGGATATAAACTTTAAATGATGGAGATTCTAATAAATGGAACAAATAACTTCTGCTCAAAATAACAAGATAAAGCAAGCGAATAAATTGAAAAAGAAGCGTGAACGAGATAAAACAGGTCTCGCTTTAATTGAAGGTATTCATCTCATTGAAGAAGTGTACCAAAGTCAAATTGAAATCATACAATTATTCATTGTCGATCCTGAAAGAACCGAATCTTCATTAATTGATTATGCGAATGAAACTTACCATATTAATTTAAAAGTTGCAGAGGCATTGTCAGGTACGGTAACACCGCAAGGATTTTTTGCAGTGATACAAAAGCCTGGTTACGATATTTCAGAAGCGCAACAAGTTTTATTAATTGATCGTATTCAAGATCCGGGTAATTTGGGTACCTTAATTCGTACTGCGGATGCAACAGGATTAGATTTAATTGTGATGGAGAAGGGGACTGCGGATCCTTTTCAAGATAAAGTGATGAGATCGAGTCAAGGTAGCATTTTTCACATTCCTGTGATTACTAAAGATTTAGCTACGTTTATTAAAGAATTTGAGGGACCTGTTTATGGAACAGTCCTAGAAAATGCAGTGAACTTTAAAGAAATAGAATCACAACCTCAATTTGCATTATTATTAGGCAATGAAGGCGAGGGTGTTAACCAAGCATTATTAGAACAAACAACAAAAAATCTCATTATACCTATTCATGGTAAAGCTGAAAGTTTAAATGTGGCAATAGCTGGAAGTATATTAATGTATCAGTTGAAAGGTTGACCCTACGTTTAAATATCGGCTATAATAATGATTGAGTTTATAGGAAGTGAAGAAATTCATTATCATGTTAAACATCACTGAAACAATTAAATGATTGACCGATAAAAAGACATAAATTATTCAGAAAGTTGTTTAGGGAGAATGATCGTGACTGAAAGTCATTCCAGCTTGAAATAATTTTTTCATCTTTTTGGTTACTTAAAGAAATTTAAGTCGGAATAATTATTCCGTTATCAATGAATATAATCAAGTGTATGCGTATGCATAAATTTGGGTGGTACCACGGAAGCTTTCGTCCCAGTTCTTATAAGGGATGAAAGCTTTTTTTGTTAACGATTTAAGGTTTTCAATTTTAAAATAATAAAAAGTGACATTATAAAAGGAGGAATTCGGTCATGAGTCAAAATGATACGATGGCGGAGTTAAAGCAACAAGTACTTGTTGATATCAATGAGGCTAATGATGAACGTGCGTTGCAAGATGTGAAAGTAAAATATTTAGGTAAAAAAGGCTCTGTCAGTGCTTTAATGAAAAATATGAAAGATTTACCTAATGAAGAAAAGCCAGCTTATGGCCAGAAGGTTAATGAACTAAGACAAACAATTCAAAATGAATTAGAAGAAAGACAACAACTACTAAAAGCAGAAAAATTAAATCAGCAACTTTCAGAAGAAATGATAGATGTAACTTTACCAGGTCGTCACATTGAAATGGGTTCTAAACATCCTTTAACTCGTACAGTTGAAGAAATAGAGGACTTATTTTTAGGATTAGGTTATGAGATTGTCGATGGGTATGAAGTGGAACAAGACTATTATAATTTTGAAGCTTTAAACTTACCCAAATCTCATCCTGCCCGAGATATGCAGGATAGTTTCTATATTACAGAAGAAACATTAATGCGTACGCATACGTCTCCTGTTCAAGCGCGTACAATGGAGAAATGTAATGGTCAAGGACCAGTCAAGATTATTTGTCCAGGTAAAGTGTACCGACGTGATTCAGATGATGCGACACACAGTCATCAATTTATGCAAATAGAGGGCCTTGTTGTTGATAAAAGTATTAAAATGAGTGGTTTAAAAGGAACTTTAGAATTAGTTGCTAAAAGATTATTTGGTGCAGAACGAGAAATACGTTTACGTCCAAGTTATTTCCCATTTACTAAACCATCTGTTGAGGTTGACGTGTCATGCTTTAAGTGTAAAGGACAGGGATGTAATGTCTGTAAACATACAGGGTGGATTGAAATTCTAGGTGCAGGTATGGTTCATCCAAACGTACTTGAAATGGCTGGATTAGACTCTAAAGAATATTCTGGTTTTGCATTTGGTGTAGGTGCAGATCGTATTGCGATGTTAAAGTATGGTATTGAAGATATCCGTCATTTCTATACGAATGATGTAAGATTTTTAGATCAATTTAAAGCTGTAGAAGATAGAGGTGAGCAATAATGTTAATTTCAAATGAGTGGTTAAAAGATTATGTAGAAGTGAACCAATCAGTTCAAGATTTAGCTGAAAGAATAACACGAACTGGTATTGAAGTCGATGACATTATTGACTATACAAAAGATATTAAGAATTTAGTGGTAGGGCATGTCATATCAAAATCACCACATCCCGATGCTGATAAGTTAAATATTTGCCAAGTCAATTTAGGCGAAGATGAACCTGTGAAAATCGTTTGCGGTGCGCCTAATGTAGACGAAGGGCAATACGTTATAGTTGCCAAAGTAGGTGGACGTTTACCAGGTGGTGTTAAAATTAAACGTGCGAAATTACGCGGGGAACGTTCCGAAGGTATGATTTGTTCATTACAAGAAATTGGTATTTCAAGTAATGTTACACCGAAAGCATATGAATCAGGAATCTATGTTTTTCCTGAAGCCGTAACGCCTGGTACAGATGCATTAGAAGCATTATATTTAAACGATCAAGTAATGGAATTTGATTTAACACCTAATCGTGCAGATGCTTTAAGTATGATAGGTACAGGTTATGAAGTTGCTGCATTATATCAAACTACAATGACCAAACCAGAAACATCCAGTGATGAAAATGATATTTCTGCAAAAGATGAATTATCGGTAGTAATAAATAATAAGGACAACGTATCTTATTATAGTGCGCGTATTGTTCATGATGTCACAATCGCACCATCACCAGTATGGATGCAAGCACGTTTAATGAAAGCGGGTATTCGTCCGATAAATAATGTAGTGGATATATCTAACTATGTGTTATTAGAGTATGGTCAACCTTTGCACATGTTTGATCAAGATCAAATTGGTTCAGAAATTATTGAAGTAAGACAGGCAAAACACGACGAAACGATGACAACTCTAGATGACGTTGAAAGAAAACTCTTAGATAGTGATATTGTAATTACGAATGGAAAAGAACCTATCGCTCTTGGTGGCGTGATGGGTGGAGATTTCTCGGAAGTGACTGAACAAACACGCAATGTCGTTGTTGAGGGTGCTATTTTCAATCCTGTGTCTATTCGTCACACATCTAGACGTTTAAACTTACGAAGTGAATCTTCAAGTCGTTTTGAAAAAGGTATAGCAACAGAGTTTGTTAATGAAGCAGTAGATAGAGCATGCTATTTATTGCAAACTTATGCTTCTGGAACTGTGTTGAAAGATAGAGTATCTAAAGGTGATTTAGGGTCATTTGTAACCCCAATTGAAATCACTGCTGACAAAGTGAACCAAACAATTGGTTTTAAATTAAGTGTTGATGTCATTATCAATATTTTTGAGCAATTAGGGTTTAAAACTGAAAATCATGATAGTCAACTTGTGGTACATGTGCCTTCTAGACGCAAAGATATCACGATTAAAGAGGATTTAATTGAAGAAGTGGCTCGAATCTATGGTTATGATGAAATCCCATCAACATTACCTGTATTTGATGAAGTTACAAGTGGTGCTTTAACCGATCGTCAATATAAAACGCGTACTGTTAAAGAGGCACTTGAAGGTGCAGGCTTAGATCAAGCTATTACCTATTCGTTAGTTTCTAAAGAACATGCGACAGACTTTGCTTTACAAGACCGTACTACGATTGAACTATTGATGCCTATGAGTGAAGCACATTCAACTTTACGCCAAAGCTTATTACCACATTTAATTGAAGCGGTGTCTTATAATGTGGCGCGTAAAAATACAGATGTAAAATTATATGAAATCGGACGTGTATTCTTTGGTAATGCCGAAGGTGAATTACCTGATGAAGTTGAATATTTAAGTGGTAT
Organism: Staphylococcus saccharolyticus; assembly: GCF_900458815.1. NCBI lineage: Bacteria > Bacillati > Bacillota > Bacilli > Caryophanales > Staphylococcaceae > Staphylococcus > Staphylococcus saccharolyticus. Next base: position 1,632,062 of record NZ_UHDZ01000001.1, on the reverse strand, counting down.
TTTAACAGGTAATTATGTTGATAACGCATGGCAAGGTAAAAAAGAAACAGTTGACTTCTTTATAGCTAAAGGTATGGTTGACCGTGTCGCTGAAAAACTTAATCTTCAGTTTGATTATCGTGCTGGTCAATTAGATGGTTTACATCCAGGAAGAACTGCCATCGTCTCACTTAACGGTAAAGATATTGGATTTATAGGTGAATTGCATCCTACACTTGCTGCAGAAAATAGTTTAAAACGCACGTATGTGTTTGAACTTAATTATGAAGCTATGATGAAAGTTTCTGTAGGATATATTAATTACGAAGCTATTCCTAGATTCCCAGGTGTTACTCGAGATATTGCATTAGAAGTTAATCACGATGTTGCTGCGTCTGAGTTAATAGCTACAATTCACGACAATGGTGAAGACATTTTAACTGATACGTTAGTCTTTGATGTATACGAAGGTGGACATTTAGAAGAAGGTAAGAAATCGATTGCGATTAGATTGAGTTATTTAGACACTGAAAATACATTGACAGATGAGCGCGTAACTGCGGTACACGATAAAATTTTAGCTGCACTTGAAAATAAAAGTGCTACAATTAGATAAAACAAACATAATATAGGGATCTATTCATAAGTTGTAATGACTTTATGAGTAGATCCTTTTTTCGTTAGTTATATTTTTTATAGATGAGTGTCAAAGCTTTATCCCTATTTTTAAAATGCTTTTTTGAAATAGCATCAAGTTGATCAATTCCGTATTTTTGTATGACTTTTGCTGCAAATAAATCTACTTTATTACTTGCTCCTTTTGGAACGTCCATTTTAATTTGGCGTGTAATATGATCCATATGTTTTACGAAAGCATAGCGAGAAATGATACTCGCTGCTGCAATTGCTAATGATTTTGATTCACCTTTAGTTTCGAACTTAGTCTTTTTAGGAAAAGGTAGTTCAGATAGCGCATAATGTTGATACACTTCTCGTTTAGCAAATTGATCAATTACGATATAGTCTAGTTCATCATGATTAATCTTTTTGGTAACATTTTTTATGGCTTCATTATGTAAAACTGCTTTCATTTTTACTTGAGACCAACCTAAGCGTTGTCGTTCATTATATTTAACGTTATCTAAAGTAAGTAAAGAATGTGGGATGAAGGTGACTAATTGTTCAGCTAATTCAACAATTTTGTTGTCATTTAACTTTTTAGAATCATCTACACCTAACGTTTTTAGAACGTTTACGTGTTCTTTACTAACGTATGCTGCACAAACAGTCAGTGGACCAAAATAGTCTCCGCTACCTGCTTCATCACTACCTATACAATTATAAAAGTCATATGCGAGTGTGCTAGTGTTTGTCTGAGTTTTTGAATTGGTGCTCTTATTTGTACTCGTTTTCTTATCAGGTAACAATTGTGATGCTACAGTTTCAGCATTGTTACCTTGGAACATTACTTTACCTGAATGATAAATATTGATGACCGTATTTTGATATTTTGTGCGGGCTTTCATACCTTGAGGTAAGTTAGACGTATCAAAAGTTATTTGAGACATTAACGTCTTTATTTCTTGAGTTTTAAGTTTATGCACGACATTTCCCATTAATTAAATCCTCGCTTTTTGGATGAGTATTCATTTTATTTTATCAAAATTTATTTAGGATGACATTATTGGCCATGTTGAATAATTAAAGTATGGGTCATAGATATTATCTGTAAATACATTAGTAATTTTGCATCAGTTGACTGAATTGAAAATGAGCTCCTATTAATTTTTTTAATATAGTTTCTAACCCCAAAATTTTTCTTAAAAATTCCCCAGACCATGTAAGCAAGGAATCGGAGTTGAGCTTACGAATTTAGAAAGAGTTCTGTCTTACTATCACTTGGCTTAATTCTTTAAGAACAGACACTTACATATTTATTAGCACTCATGTATAATGTATGTTGATAAGTAAAATTAAAGATTTAATCATATTAATATTTTAAAACTAGATTAATTAGGATAAAACAAAAGAAGGTTAAAGTCATTTAAATATAAGGTCAGGAGCAATTTAGTATGGGTGAATTTAAAAATAGAATAAATGTTACGATCAACGATCAACATTTCACAATCATTGGCGAAGACAGTCCTGAACATATTCGGTATGTTGCACATCTTGTAGATGAAAAAATGCAAGAGTTAGGTCAAAAATCAGCAGGCTTAGATACAACACGTAAATCGATTTTAACATCAGTTAATATAATGCACGAGAAAGTAATGTTGGAAGAAGAAAATCGTCGTTTACAGCAAGAAATTAATCAATTAAAACAAAGTGAAGATTAGATGCTGATTGATTTTATTGTTCTAATCATCTTCGGTTATTTCATGATGATTGGATTTCGGAGAGGATTTTGGCTATCGACATTACATTCTACTTCAACAATTGTATCTTTATGGATTGCGTCACAGTTCTATGTTGCTATTGCACAAAGATTAATTGTTTTTTTACCATTTCCCAAAACAGTGGCATATGATACGAACTATGCAATTCAATATGATTATTTGCAATTAAGGTTTGAAAAAATTATTGGGTTTTTGGTTATAGCTATCATTTGTAAGCTTATTTTATATCTTGTTATTGTTTCGTTTGATAACACAGTAGCGTATAAAAAAATACATTTAGTGAGTCGTATTGGTGGCGTCATTTTAGGATTAGTAATAGCAGTTGTTATTATACAAATAGGACTTTACGCATTGTCATTGTATCCTCATACGTTTATTCAAAATCAATTTATGCAATCATTCATTAGTAAAAGAATAATTATTGGAACACCAATTATTTCACATTTTATTTTAAATTTGTAAATCAATGATATGAGGTCAGGATAAAATCGAACTTTAATGTTGTGTCCTGGTCTTCTTTTTATGGAGAGATGTATATGACTAAAAAAGATGTAATACGCTTATTAGAAAAAATTGCGACATATGTGGAGTTAAAAGGAGAAAATACTTTTAAAGTGTCTGCTTATAGAAAAGCAGCACAAAGCTTAGAAATTGACGAGCGTCCTTTAGATGAAATAGAAGATGTCACTGAACTTAAAGGAATTGGTAAAGGTGTGGGTGATGTCATTAATGAATTTAAGGACAAGGGCGAATCAACAACGCTTATGCAACTTCAAAAAGAAGTGCCTGAAGGTTTACTTCCATTATTAAAAATTCAAGGATTAGGTAGTAAAAAAATTGCTAAACTGTATAAAGAACTTCATATTATTGATAAAACAAGTCTGCAAAAAGCATGTGAAGAAGGTAAAGTGAGTGAGTTAAGTGGTTTCGCTAAGAAAACAGAGCAAAATATCTTAGATGCAGTCAAAGTGCTTGGTGCTAAAAAAGATCGCTATCCTGTCAACCAAATGAGAGGTTTAAATAACGAAATCATTCAATTTATTGAACAGCTTGAAGATGTTGATAAGTTTTCTTCAGCTGGAAGTTTTAGACGATATAAAGAAATGAGTAAAGATTTAGACTTTATTATAAGTACATCTCACTCTGAAAAAGTGCAACAACAATTATTAAACATTCCTAATAAAGTAAAAGAGGTTGCTGTAGGAGATACAAAAATTTCATTAGAACTTTCTTATGATGATGAAACGATTGGAGTAGATTTTAGATTAATTGAACCTGCTGCATTTTATCATACACTGCAACACTTTACTGGTTCTAAAGAGCATAATATTCGCATTCGACAATTGGCTAAAGAACGTAATGAAAAAGTAAGCGAATATGGTATAGAACAATCAGATGGTAATTTATTACAATTACAAAGTGAAGCGGCCATTTATGAACATTTTGGAGTGAATTGGATTGCACCAGCTATGCGTGAAGATGGTAGCGAATTTGACAAAGATTTGAGTCATATCGTTAAATTAGATGATATCAATGGTGATATCCATATGCATACGACTTATAGTGATGGTGCATTTTCAATTAGAGAAATGGTTGAGGCAAATATCACAAAGGGTTATCAATTTATGGTCATAACTGATCATTCACAAAGTCTCAAAGTAGCGAATGGTTTGAAAGTGGAACGCTTGCTACGTCAAAATGAAGAAATTAAACAATTAAATGAAGAATATAAAGAAATAGATATTTATTCAGGTACAGAAATGGATATTTTACCAGATGGCACATTAGATTATGATAATGTCGTATTAGCGCAACTTGATTATGTTATAGCTGCCATACATCAAAGTTTTAATCAGTCCGAAAAAGAAATAATGAAACGTTTAGAAGTAGCCTGTAAAAATCCCTATGTTAGACATATTGCACATCCAACAGGTCGAATTATTGGACGTCGTCAAGGTTACAAGACTAATATAGAGAAATTAATACAACTAGCTGAAGAAACGAACACATTTTTAGAAATTAATTCAAATCCTAATCGTTTAGATTTAAACACAGAAATTGTACGTAAATATTCAAATGTAAAATTAACAATTAATACTGATGCGCATCATACTGATCATCTTGAGTTTATGAAATATGGTGTAGCTACTGCTCAAAAAGGGTTTGTTAACAAAGAAAGAGTTATTAATACAATGACTAGAGATGAATTTAAAACATTAATTAAGACGAATAAAATGAAGAAATAGAGGGATTGCATGAGACAAAAAACATTAGATGTCTTGGAATTCAATAAAATTAAATCATTAGTTGCTGAAGAAACAATAAGTGATTTAGGCCGTGAAAAGGTTCAAGCGATGTCTCCCGTCAGTGATTACGATACTGCTGTCTTTCAAATGAACGAAACAGATGAAATCTCACAAATATACAATAAATATCGATTGCCAAGTTTGAGTGGTTTAGCTAAAGTAACACCACTTATACACAGAGCGACTATTGGTGGTGTACTTAATGTTATGGAACTAAACTTAATTAAACATTTAGTTCAAGTACAAAATCAATTTAAAACGTCTTACAATCAACTTTTAGAAGAAGATGAAGAAGTTAAGTATCCCATTCTAGATGACAAAATGAACCAACTACCGGTGTTGACAGATTTATTTAAAGAAATTAACGATAAGTGTGATACTCATGATTTATTTGATCATGCAAGTTATATGTTACAGGGTATCAGAAGTAAAATCTCAAGTACGAATCAACGTATTCGACAAAATTTAGATCTTATTGTTAAAAGTCAAGATAATCAAAAGAAATTATCCGATGCCATTGTTACAGTGCGAAATGATCGCAATGTAATTCCTGTAAAAGCAGAATATCGACAAGATTTTAATGGTATTGTGCATGATCAATCTGCATCTGGTCAAACGCTTTATATTGAACCAAGTTCTGTTGTTGAAATGAATAATCAAATTAGTCATTTGCGTAATGATGAAGCTGTTGAACGAGAACGCATTTTAACCGAATTAACTGGGAGTGTTTCGGTTGAAGCAGATGCGTTAATAGTCGCTGAATCGGTGATGGGGCAAATCGATTTTCTAACAGCTAAGGCACGATATGCACACACGATTAAAGGGACGAAGCCTACCTTTAATAAGGAAAGAACAGTTTATTTACCTAATGCCTTTCACCCATTATTAGAAAGAGACACAGTTGTTGCAAATACAATTGAGTTTATTGAAGATATCGAAACAGTTATTATTACTGGACCTAATACGGGTGGTAAGACAGTTACACTCAAAACATTAGGTTTAATTATAATAATGGCTCAATCTGGGTTGTTAGTGCCAACATTAGATGGAAGTCAATTAAGCGTATTTGAAAATGTATATTGCGATATTGGTGATGAACAATCCATTGAACAGTCGTTATCAACATTCTCATCGCATATGAAAAATATAGTAGACATTCTACATGAGGCAGATAAAAACAGTTTAATTCTTTTTGATGAATTAGGTGCCGGCACTGATCCTAGCGAAGGTGCAGCTTTGGCTATGAGTATTTTAGATTATGTACGTAATTTAGGATCTCTAGTTATGGCGACGACACATTATCCTGAATTAAAAGCGTATAGTTATAACCGTGAAGGTGTGATGAATGCGAGCGTTGAATTTGATGTCGATACTTTGAGTCCGACTTATAAATTGTTAATGGGGGTACCAGGTCGATCAAACGCGTTTGATATTTCTAAAAAATTAGGACTCAATCTTAACATTATCAACAAAGCCAAGACGATGATAGGTACGGATGAACAAGAAATCAATGCAATGATAGAATCTTTAGAAAAGAATTCAAAACGTGTTGATCAACAACGTATTGAATTAGAGCGACTTGTTCGTGAAGCTGAAAATATACATGATGAATTATCGAAACAGTATCAGCAATATCAAAATTATGAGAAATTATTAATGAATGAAGCAAAAGAGAAAGCTAACCAACGTGTAAAATCAGCCACTAAAGAAGCCGATGAGATTCTTAAAGAACTAAGAAATCTTAGAGAACATAAGGGTGCAGAGGTCAAAGAACATGAATTAATTGATAAGAAAAAGCAACTCGATAATCAATATGAAGCGACATCAATAAAACAAAATGTCCAGAAGAAAAAATACGATAGAATTAATGCTGGTGACGAAGTGAAAGTACTCTCTTACGGACAAAAAGGTGAAGTACTTGAACTTGTAGACGATGAAGAAGCGGTTGTTCAAATGGGTATTATTAAAATGAAATTACCCCTTGAAGATTTAGAAAAAACGAAAAAGAAAAAAGAAAAACCAACTAAAATGGTTACAAGACATCATAGACAGACGATTAAGACTGAATTAGATTTAAGAGGTTATCGTTATGAAGAAGCATTAGTTGAATTAGATCAATATTTAGACCAAGCGGTACTAAGAAACTATGAACAAGTTTATATCATTCACGGTAAAGGTACAGGTGCACTTCAAAAAGGCGTTCAACAACATTTGAAAAAACATAAAAGTGTGAGTCATTTCAGAGGTGGTATGCCAAGTGAGGGTGGCTTTGGTGTAACCGTAGTTGAACTTAAATAAATGATTATCAAAATAACGGAAGCACTGTATTTGATTTTTTAGAAAATAACGTACAATGAATCCATTATTGTTAGATAATAGGAATGATAGAATAGAGCAAGTAGAATTTTGGCACTTTAATTGAGCAATAGCGATGCAATTGTCTTTAAAGTCTGTTATAATTTGCTCATCATTTAAAAAATAAGGAGGATTGGCATTTATGGCAATCGTAAAAGTAACTGATTCTGATTTTGATAGTAAAATTGAATCTGGTGTCAAATTAGTTGATTTTTGGGCTACTTGGTGTGGACCTTGTAAAATGATTGCACCAGTTTTAGAAGAATTAGCAGGGGATTATGATGGTAAAGCTGATATTTTAAAATTAGATGTAGACGAAAATCCATCAACTGCTGCAAAATATGAAGTAATGAGTATTCCAACTTTAATCGTATTTAAAGATGGCGAACCAGTTGATAAAGTTGTAGGATTCCAATCTAAAGAAAACTTAGCAGAAGTATTAGATAAACATCTATAAGAATGACATAATTAAAAGACTGGGGCATTACATTTAGTAATTGCTCCAGCTTTATTTTGTTCAAAAGTTCATTTTCAAAAAACATCGAAAGGAGGAGTATCTTGGAGGACTATCAAAAGAAAATTAAAGAAAAACTAAATGTAGTTCCGTTAGAGCCAGGTTGTTATTTAATGAAGGATAGAAATGAACAGGTTATATATGTTGGGAAAGCTAAGAAACTGAGAAATCGACTTCGTTCTTATTTTACTGGAGCACATGATGCTAAAACGACACGTTTAGTTAGTGAAATTCGAAATTTCGATTTTATCGTCACATCTAGTGAAACAGAATCGTTATTATTAGAATTAAACCTTATTAAGCAATATCAACCTCGGTATAATATTCTATTAAAAGATGATAAAAGTTATCCATTTATCAAGATTACTAAAGAGAAGCATCCTCGGTTACTCGTTACACGTACTGTAAAGAAGAATACAGGTAAATATTTTGGGCCCTATCCAAATGCGTATTCAGCTCAAGAAACGAAAAAGTTGCTTGATCGAATCTATCCTTTTAGAAAATGCGATAATATGCCAGATAAGCTATGTCTTTATTATTATATTGGGCAATGTATGGGACCATGTGTGTATGATGTGGATTTAGACAAATATGCTCAAATGACTAAAGAAATTACGGATTTTCTAAATGGAGAAGATAAGACAATACTTAATAATTTAGATGACCAAATGACTAAAGCAAGTGAGCAACTCGATTTTGAGCAAGCAAAAGAATATAGAGATATGATTCAACATATTCATAATTTAACGAAAAAACAAAAAATTATGTCTACGGACAATACTGTGAGAGATGTATTTGGTTATAGCGTCTCTAAAGGTTGGATGTGCGTTCAAGTATTCTTTATTAGACAAGGTAATATGATTAAACGTGATGCAACAATGATTCCAATTCAGCAGACAGAAGAAGAAGAGTTTTATACATTTATAGGTCAGTTTTATAGTTTAAATCAGCATCTATTACCTAAGGAAGTCCATATCCCCAAAAATCTTGATAAAGATATTATTAAATCGGTGGTTGATACAAAGATTATTCAACCATCACGTGGTGCTAAAAAAGAAATGATAGATTTAGCCAATCATAATGCGGAAGTACAACTTGATAATAAATTTGAACTAATCGCTAGAGATGAATCTAGAACGATAAAAGCCATTGAAGAATTAGGAGAGCGTATGGGTATTCAAACGCCAATTAGAATCGAAGCTTTTGATAATTCTAATATTCAAGGTGTTGATCCGGTATCTGCAATGGTTACTTTTGTAGATGCCAAGCCTGATAAAAAAGGGTATCGTAAGTACAAAATTAAAACTGTTGAAGGGCCTGACGATTATAAATCAATGCGTGAAGTTGTGCGTCGTCGATACACTCGAGTACTTAATGAAGGTCTTCCACTACCAGATTTAATTATTGTAGATGGAGGTAAAGGTCACATGAACGGTGTGATGGACGTTCTTGAAAATGAGTTGGGATTAGACATTCCTGTTGCTGGACTGCAAAAAAATGATAAACACCAAACGTCTGAATTATTGTATGGTGCAAGTGCAGAAATCGTACCTTTAAAGAAAAATAGCCAAGCTTTTTACTTATTGCATCGTATCCAAGATGAAGTGCATCGTTTTGCAATAACGTTCCATAGACAAACGAGACAAAAAACAGGTTTGAAATCGGTTCTAGACGATATTGACGGTATAGGTGCAAAAAGAAAAACGGCGCTTTTAAGAACATTTGGTTCAATTAAGAAAATGAAAGAAGCTTCGTTAGATGAATTGAGGAAGTCTGGCTTACCAGAGAAGGTTGCTAAAACTCTTCAAGATGCATTACAAAGTAAATAATTATAAAAAATGGGTGTGAGAGTTATTCTCATACCCAAAAATTATGAAATTAATGTTACAATATGGTTAACAAAAGCTAATTTTTTTAAAGTTGTGTGGAAACGTTTTCTAAATGAGAATTGTTATCACTATTCAGTTGATTGATGCAACTATGAATCTTCACAACTTAACGAAATGATTCTATTCAATTACTAGCTTTTTACTTTTTAAGCAATACTTGTGTATATAGCGTTCTGATTTTTAGGTGCTTTACTGTCTCTCAAGTGCGAAATAAAGAAGTAAAGTTATGCTAGTCTTTTATATAGAATTTAAGGGCATTTTGCATACAATTTTCGGAGAATTAGCAATTTAAATTTTGTTTCGTAGGGGGGATCTTTTTGGCTCAATCAAAGAACGAATTTTACTTAAGAAGATTACATTCGTTATTAGGGGTTATTCCAATAGGTGCATTCTTAATCGTTCACTTAATGGTAAACCATCAAGCTACACAGGGAGTAGAGGCTTTTAATAAGGCGTCTGGTTTTATGGAATCATTACCATTTTTAATTATAGCTGAATTTGTGTTGATTTATATTCCATTACTTTACCATGGTTTGTTTGGTTTACATATTGCATTTACAACTAAAGAAAACATCGGTCACTATTATTTATTTAGAAACTGGATGTTCTTCTTCCAACGTGTAAGTGGTATTCTAGCATTTATTTTTATCGCAATGCACTTATGGCAAACTCGATTACAAAAAGCTTTTTATGGTAAAGCAGTAGATTATAATTTAATGCATGAAACATTACAACATCCTTTATGGGCAATCTTCTATATTATATGTGTTGTTGCGGTTGTGTTCCATTTTGCTAATGGTTTATGGTCATTCTGTGTGACATGGGGCTTTTTACAATCTAAGAAATCACAACGCGTATTCACTTGGATTTCATTAATTGTATTCCTAGTGATTTCATATATCGGTGTCTCAGCCATTATCGCATTCATGTAATTAGTTACCTTTTTAACTTATCGACATAGCAATTTTAAAAGTAGAAAGACTATATCGAAAGTCTTTTACAATCAAAGCTTTATCTAATAAAACCAATGTATAAAAAGTGATGCATTTATTTCAGTTATATCTTAAGAGAAGGTAGAAGGTGAAGCTTTAGATTTAAATATTCAGGGGAGTGACATTTCTATGGCAGAGAAAAAAGTTATTGTTGTTGGTGGAGGACTAGCCGGTCTGATGTCAACAATTAAAGCGGCAGAACAAGGTGCACATGTAGATTTATTCTCAATTGTACCTGTTAAACGTTCGCACTCTGTTTGTGCACAAGGTGGCATAAATGGTGCGGTAAATACTAAAGGTGAAGGCGATTCTCCATGGATTCACTTCGATGATACAGTGTATGGTGGAGACTTCTTAGCTAACCAACCACCTGTTAAAGCCATGGCTGATGCTGCACCGAAAATTATTCATTTGTTAGACCGTATGGGGGTCATGTTTAACAGAACTAAAGAGGGTTTATTAGACTTTAGACGTTTCGGTGGTACGCTTCATCATAGAACAGCTTTTGCTGGTGCAACAACAGGTCAACAATTACTTTACGCACTTGACGAACAGGTACGTTCATTTGAAGTGGACGGATTAGTGACGAAATACGAAGGATGGGAATTTTTAGGTATCGTTAAAGATGATGAGGATGCTACAAGAGGTATCGTAGCCCAAAATATGACTACATCAGAAATTAAGTCCTTTGGTTCAGATGCTGTGATTATGGCAACTGGTGGTCCTGGTATTATATTTGGTAAAACTACAAATTCTATGATTAATACCGGATCTGCTGCATCTATCGTATATCAACAAGGTGCGATTTATGCAAATGGTGAATTTATTCAAATTCACCCAACAGCTATTCCAGGTGACGATAAATTACGTCTTATGAGTGAATCTGCTCGTGGTGAAGGAGGACGTATATGGACTTATAAAGATGGTAAGCCATGGTACTTCTTAGAAGAGAAATATCCAAATTATGGTAATTTAGTACCTCGTGATATTGCAACACGTGAAATTTTTGATGTGTGTATTAATCAAAAATTAGGTATTAACGGTGAAAACATGCTCTACCTAGACTTATCTCATAAGGATCCACATGAACTTGATGTTAAATTAGGTGGAATTATTGAAATTTATGAAAAATTCACTGGCGATGATCCACGTAAAGTTCCAATGAAAATCTTTCCAGCAGTGCATTACTCAATGGGAGGCTTATACGTAGATTATGATCAAATGACGAATATTAAAGGTTTATTTGCCGCAGGTGAATGTGATTTCTCTCAACATGGTGGTAACCGCTTAGGTGCTAACTCATTACTTTCAGCTATTTATGGTGGTACTGTTGCAGGTCCTAATGCTATCAAATACGTTGAAAATATTGAAAAATCCTACACTGAATTAGACGACAGTATTTACGAAGCGCGTGTTAGAGAAGAACAAGAACGCTTCGATAAATTATTAAATATGCGTGGTTCTGAAAATGCATATAAACTTCATCGTGAACTTGGTGAAATCATGACTGCTAATGTAACGGTAGTACGTGAAAACGACAAATTATTAGAAACAGATAAGAAAATCCAAGAATTGATGAAACGCTATGAAGATATCGATATGGAAGATACGCAAACTTGGAGTAATCAAGCGGTATTCTTCACTCGTCAATTATGGAATATGCTAGTATTGGCTCGTGTAATTACTATCGGGGCATATAATCGTAATGAATCTCGTGGTGCACACTACAAACCAGAATTCCCAGATCGTAATGATGATGAATGGTTAAAAACGACAATGGCACATTATAATGGTAAAACTGAAAAACCAGAATTTACCTATGAGCCAGTTGATGTAAGTTTAATACCACCACGTAAACGTGATTACACTAGTAAGTCTAAAGGAGGTAAAAAGTAATGGCTGATCAATCAGTAAAGCAAATTTTAGAAACTCAAGGTAATCAACAAACTCAAGAACAGAATCAACAATCTAAACAAAAAACAGTAAAATTAATTATTAAACGTCAAGATAATAACGAATCTAAACCCTATGAAGAAACATTTGAAATCCCTTATAAAGAAAACTTAAATGTTATTGCTTGTTTGATGGAAATAAGACGTAATCCGTTAAATGCTAAAGGTGAAAAAACAAGTCCTGTAACTTGGGACATGAACTGTCTTGAAGAAGTATGCGGTGCTTGTTCAATGGTCATTAATGGTCGTGCAAGACAAGCATGTTCAGCAATCGTTGACCAATTAGAACAACCCATTCGTTTGGAGCCAATGAGTACATTCCCAGTTATTCGCGACTTACAAATTGACCGTTCAAGAATGTTTGACAACTTAAAACGCATGGAAGCTTGGATTCCAATTGATGGTACGTATGATTTAGGTCCTGGGCCACGTATGCCAGAGAAAAAACGTCAAACAGCTTACGAATTATCAAAATGTATGACATGTGGTGTATGTTTAGAGGTTTGCCCAAATGTTACACCAAATAACAAATTTGTAGGTGCACAAGCCATTTCACAAGTTCGTTTATTTGACTTGCATCCTACTGGTTCAATGACTAAAGATGAAAGATTAGAAGCTTTGATGAGTTCAGGAGGATTGCAAGAATGTGGTAACTCTCAAAACTGTGTGAATGCTTGTCCTAAAGGTATACCTTTGACAACTTCAATTGCAGCGATGAATAGAGAAACATCATTCCATATGTTTAAATCATTCTTCGGTTCTGATCATCAAGTAGATTAATATGCATTAAAGTGACCAAGGCATTTTGTGTCTTGGTCTTTTTGATTAGAGTCTAAATGATTAATCATTTTTTAAAATAAAAAGTAAGTTAAACTCAATACGTTATTTTCTACAGCTACTTAATACTATGATACAATATTAGTTAACTGTAAAAATAAGGATTGAGAGTAATGAATAAACCTATTGGCGTCATTGATTCAGGTGTAGGTGGACTAACAGTAGCTAAGGAGATTATGCGACAATTACCAAATGAGACGATTTATTATCTCGGAGATATTGCCCGTTGTCCTTACGGTCCAAGACCTGGAGAAGAAGTTAAACAATTTACAACCGAATTAGCTCAGAAATTAATGGAATTTGATATCAAAATGTTAGTGATTGCATGCAACACTGCGACTGCTGTAGCTTTAGAATATTTACAAAAGATACTTCCAATACCAGTAATAGGAGTTATAGAACCAGGTGCTAGAACAGCAATTATGACAACTAAAAATCAAAATGTATTAGTGTTAGGTACTGAAGGAACAATAAAATCAGAAGCCTATCGCACACATATTAAGAAGATCAATCCTAATGTAAATGTATACGGAGTAGCGTGTCCTGGTTTTGTACCTCTTGTGGAACAAATGCGCTATAATGATCCAACGATTACAAGTATTGTTATTCATCAAACATTAAAGCAATGGAGAAATAGCGATGCTGATACGGTTATTTTAGGATGTACACATTATCCATTGTTATACAAACCAATTTATGAATACTTTGGAGGAACTAAAACAGTTATTTCATCAGGGTTAGAGACAGCTCGTGAAGTCAGTGCATTACTGACATTTAGTAATGAACATGCTAGTTATGATGAACATCCTGGTCATCGTTTTTTTGCTACAGGTGATACCACTCATATCAAGAACATTATTGCTGAATGGTTAAAGATGAATGCCGAAGTAGTACGTATCACTGTTAAAAATTAGTTTGAGAAAGGGAGCTATTAATGGAAGATATTGTCATTGCAACGAATAATAAAGGTAAGATTAATGATTTTAAAACGATTTTTAAAAATGACCATGTTATAGGAATTTCTGAATTGATTCAAGACTTTGATGTTGATGAGATTGGAACAACGTTTGAAGAAAATGCAAGATTAAAATCAGAAGCAGCAGCCCAAGCTCTGAATAAACGAGTGATTGCAGATGATAGTGGACTTGAAGTTTTCGCTTTAAACGGTGAGCCCGGTGTCTATTCAGCGCGTTATGCAGGTTTAAAAAAGAATGATGAAGACAATATCGATAAGTTATTGGCAAAATTAGAAAATGAAACAAATCGTCGCGCACAATTCGTTTGCGTGATTAGTATGAGTGTACCAGGTGAAGAAACTAAAACGTTTAGAGGAACAGTATCTGGAGAGATTACACGACAAAGACAAGGTAGTCATGGCTTTGGTTATGATTCAGTGTTTTTAGTTCCTAATATAAATAAAACAATGGCTGAACTTTCTGATAGTGAAAAAAGTGAAATAAGTCATCGTAGAAAGGCGATTGAATGTTTAAATCATTATTTAGCAGATGAGAAACATGACTAAGTGGATTATTGTAAGTGATAATCACAATGAACCAGGTATCTTGTATTACACTGCTGAAAAAAATAGTGATGCAGATGTATTATTGCACTTAGGTGATTCAGAATTTAGTTATGATGATACAGAATTAAGTTTATATCGTTGGGTAAAAGGTAATTGTGATTTTTATCAAGAATTTCCTAAAGAAGAATTAGTTGAAAAAGATGGTGTTCGAGCTTTTTATACTCATGGACATTTATATGATGTGAATCGTAGCCGTATTAAACTCGCAGAAAAAGCAAAATCATTAGGTTGCATATTTGCATTTTATGGTCATACTCATATTGCAAAATATGAAGAAATAGCTGGTGTTCACGTGATTAATCCAGGAAGCATTTCACAATCTCGTAGTAATATAGAAGAAACATATGCAGAAGTTGATGTAAGAGAAAGGCAACAAGAGGCTATTTTAAATTTTAGAAATAGAGAAGACCAGATTCTTGATATTGTTAAGATGAGCTTGTAAAAAATGGAAATAAATTGTTCAGCACCAATACTTCATCATGAAGTATTGGTGCATTTAATTGTAACATTTACGAATAAATAGTAATCAGTTAGGCATTGAAAAAGAGATAAATCATGATGATTAAAGTGTTCATAATTGTTTTTTAATACAACTGTAGAGTAAGTTTTAGAGAGCTGATGTCATTGTGTAATTTAATTTTGAACATTAATGTATTTTTGAGAAGGTTAATTAGATGTTAATAATAAAAAAGAAGCCCGTTTATCACGGGCTTCTTTAGCGTCCTGGGAGGGATTCGAACCCCCGACCGATGGCTTAGAAGGCCATTGCTCTATCCAGCTGAGCTACCAGGACATTTTTTAACACAAGAATTATTATATCTAAATAACAGGCTTTTCGCAATAGCTGTACAATAAAAAATATTAATATTTTTCACTATATTAGTGCTTTTTATACTTAAATGCTAATTTATTGCAAATATGAAATAAATTTTTGGCAATAAAATTGAGAGAAATACAGTTGTGTATTCTTAACTGTCTTTTAGGCATAAAAACACGACAGCTAGGAATTATTAATGACTTCTTAAGAAAATAAGAATAAATTGTGACAAACACATTATATAGTTAAAGTAACAAAACGATAGAGTAACAAATAATACATACACACCCATCGTTTTGCAGTTATTTACTCATATTTTTTTACACATCTTAGGAGTGTTAATAATGACAAAATTATTTAACGCTATTAAAGACATCGCAGAAGCTGCTATCAGTAATGATGGTACAAAGTTAGGTACAAGTGTTGTTAGCATCGTAGAAAATGGCATTAGTATTGTAAGTGAAATTTTTGGAAACTAATTCCAATTCACTAATGTTAGCACAATTAGAATTATCATTTTTAAAAAGGAGATTTTTGTAATGGACAAATTATTCGACGCAATCAGAAACACTGTAGATGCAGGTATTAACCAAGATTGGACTAAATTAGCTACTAGCATTGTAAGTATTGTTGAAAATGGCGTAAGTGTTATTTCAAAATTCTTAGGTGCATAATTTCAATAGCTAAATAAAACTACTTTTTTAATTTTGATTATTAAAATTAGGGAGAGATAATAATGGCAAAATTAGCAGAAGCAATTGCAAACACTGTAAAAGCAGCTCAAGATCAAGACTGGACAAAATTAGGTACTAGCATCGTTGATATCGTAGCAAGCGGTGTTAGTGTATTAGGTAAAATCTTCGGATTTTAATTTATTCATTTACAACTTGTAAGCCAGGGCAAAAGCTCGGGTCTTTTTTAATGCTCAAAATTCTGTTAACATTATGATTAATTTAATGAAAAAGTCTTATCTTATAGAGAATTAGGAGATTCCATAACAATGAAATTTAAAAATATTCTATTAGATTTTGATGATACAATTGTAGATTTTTATGATGCTGAAGAAAAGGCATTCTTTAAAATAGCTGAGTATTATCATCATTATGCTAGTAAAGAAGATTTTGCGCATTTTAGAAAGGTGAATCAAGAACATTGGGAAGCTTTTCAAAAGAATGAATTAACAAAAGGAAGTTTTATCACATCGCTTTATTAATTATTTTAAAGACTACCGAATTAATGTTAATGGCAAAGAAGCTGATGAGCGTTTTCGTGATGAGTTGGCAAAAGCCCCATTAAAATTTTTCGGTAATACTATAGAGACTATTAATCATTTGAAGGATAGTCATTCACTATATATCGTTACAAATGGTGTTACAGAAACACAACAACGTCGTATTGCACAAACGAACTTTAACGATATATTTGATGGTATTTTCATTTCTGAACAAACGGGATATCAAAAACCTATGCCAAAGTTCTTTGATTTCATTTTTAAAGAGATAGGTGAGGATAAGAGGACACAAACGATTATAGTTGAAGATTCACTTACTTCTGATATTTTAGGTGGTGTGAATGCTAATATTTCAACTTGTTGGTTCAACGTGCGAGATAAAAAGAATATGACAGCGATTGAACTTGACTACGAAATACATGATTTAGCTGAGCTAGAATATATAGTAGATTAATAAATAATGTTTATAAGGTGTAATAATATTACGTTTAAGACGGTAGCAACCAAAGAAGTCAATCGATATGGTACTATACTCTTGCATATCGATTGACTTAAATGATTACATTATTTTTATTTTATTCTTAAGTTAAGGTTTCCAAATCAAAATATCGTGTCCTTCAGGATTTTTTGCCTCAACATCTTCAAAACCCTGTTTTATGAAATAATCTTTTGACTTATTTCTTGCGATTGCTTTAATAGGTTTTTGATATTTTTTAGCAAAATCAATTAATTGTTTTGCGTAACCACGACTTTGATAATTTTTCAAAACTTCTAATTTCCATAAAAGAATATAGTCATTACAGTTTGGGAAATATGTTTCTTCAACTTCCCCTTTATCAAGCAAAGCCATCCTTGCAGCAAGTTTATCTCCAACAAAAATACCATAGAATGGTGAGTCAGAACTTGCATCAATCAATTGCCCCTTAAGTTCTTTTGCCATATAGAGATCTTTATTACCGAACTCTCTAAAATCTTCAAAGAGCTCGTCAATTTTATAATTGATCTCCAAATGTTTTATCTCGTTCATATTTATCTCCCCCTTTAATATCTTTATTACATTATATCTATTTTAATGTTATTTTTCATTTAATTATCATTGTAGAAATTTAAGTCGTAAAATCAAAATTTATATAGATTATTTTAAGCCGTTAAATTGTCATAAAGAAGTATAATCTTTATACTGTATGAGTGATAGTGATATTGAAGGAGCAAAAAGATGGAATGTAATACTGTAAAGTTAAATGAAAAAGATCAATTCATTAATAAAATTAAAAATAGTGATGCTCAAGTTACATCATTTTATGAATATGATGCTGTAAAAGAGGACAGTTTCATTAAAAGATTGAAAGCAACTAATAATGGTAAAGAACATCAATTATCTAAAGTAGTACAATCATATATGAGTGATTTAGATTTAACTCAGCAACAAGTTGAAAGCATAAATGCGTTAGATCAAGGAGCTAAAGTAGTGATTGGTGGTCAACAAGCTGGACTTTTAGGAGGCCCACTATACACATTTCATAAGATTTTCTCAATCATAACTTTAAGTCAGCAACTATCAAAAAAATATAATCAATACATTATCCCTGCGTTTTGGATTGCTGGCGAAGATCATGATTTTGATGAAGTTAATCACACGTATGCATTTAATAGTAAAACGTCATCGCTTAAAAAAATTAAGTTTCATACTATGACACCGCCAGAAAGTAATGTGTCCAGATTTACTCCTGATAAAGATGCTTTAATAAATGCTTTGGATCAATTTTTTAAGGAAATCAATGAGACTACGCATACTAAAATTGTTTATCAGCTTTGTAAAAAGATTATTAATCAATATGATACTTGGACTGATATTTTTAAAGCATTACTACATGAAGTGTTTAAAGATTATGGTTTGTTATTGATTGATGCGCAATACCCTGCCTTAAGACAAATGGAGCGTCCTATTTTACAAGCAATTTTAGAAAAGCACCAGGATATAGATTCGGCATTTCGTCAAACTCAGCAAGCAACGACTAATAATCAGTTGCCACAAATGATTCAAACAGATACGAATACGCACTTATTTTTACATGATGATCATATGAGACAATTGTTAACTTTTGAGGATGGTCGTTTTAAAGTAAGTAAATCAAATCGTTATTATACTAAAGAAGAATTGTTAGAAATCATCGAAAAGGAACCAGAAAGATTATCAAATAACGTAGTTACACGCCCTGTGGTTGAAGAATGGCTATTTAATACGGTTGCGTTTGTTGGAGGTCCGAGTGAAATAAAATATTGGGCAGAATTAAAGGGTGTATTTAATATTTTAGATGTTGAAATGCCGATAGTTATGCCGAGATTACGCATATCTTATTTGTATGAAAGAACTCATAAGTTGCTTACACAATATCATCTAACTATTGGTTCAGTAATCTCAGATGGTATTGAAAAAGAAAAACAGAGCTTTGTGAGAGTACAGGCTTCAGATATCTTTATAAAAGAAGTAGAACAAATGAAAGAGCGTCAACAACAACATTTTGAAATGTTGTTAGAGCAAGTGGATGGTAATCATGATAATCAAATATTGCTAAAGAATAATAATGAAATACATCAGAAACAATATGACTATCTTTTGAAACGCTATTTATTAAATATAGAAAGAAAAAATGATACAAGTATGCATCAGTTTAGAGAAATTAGTGAAGTCCTCCATCCGATGGGAGGCTTGCAAGAAAGAATATGGAATCCATTTCAAATTATGAATGATTTTGGGATAGATGTGTTCAACCCCTCCACTTTTCCACCACTTTCATACACTTTTGATCATATTATTATAAAACCTTGATATAACGGCTTTTAAACCCATTTTATCTTAACGATAAAATGGGTTTTTTTGTGTTTAATCAAATAATTTGCATTATTTTTGCATAATTAGTGGAGGATGGTGGGGAGATGTGGTAAATTATAAATAAGGTGAGGTGATAAAAATGTTCATGGGAGAATACGATCATCAATTAGATACAAAAGGACGTATGATTATACCGTCCAAGTTTCGTTATGAATTAAATGAACGTTTTATTATCACTAGAGGCCTTGATAAGTGTTTATTTGGTTACACACTTGAAGAATGGCAACAAATTGAAGAGAAGATGAAATCCTTACCTATGACTAAAAAAGATGCACGTAAATTCATGCGTATGTTCTTCTCTGGTGCCGTTGAAGTAGAACTAGATAAACAAGGGCGTATCAATATCCCTCAAAATTTGAGGAAATATGCTAATTTAAACAAAGAATGTACAGTAATAGGTGTTTCAAATCGAATTGAAATTTGGGACAGAGAAACTTGGAATGACTTCTATGAAGAATCAGAAGAAAGTTTCGAAGATATTGCTGAAGATTTAATAGATTTTGATTTTTAAACGGAGGAATGCAAGTGTTTCATCACATTAGCGTCATGTTAAACGAAACCATTGATTATTTAAATATCACAGAAGATGGTGTGTATGTTGATTGTACGTTAGGTGGAGCAGGGCATGCCCTTTATTTACTTAATCAATTAAATGATGAAGGTAGACTTATAGCGATTGACCAAGATTTAACAGCCATAGAAAATGCAAAGGAAGTTTTAAAAGAACATCTGCACAAAGTCACTTTTGTTCATAGTAACTTTCGAGAATTAACAAATATTTTAAAAGACTTAAACATTGAAAAGGTCGACGGTATTTACTACGATCTTGGCGTTTCTAGTCCGCAACTAGATGTGCCAGAAAGAGGATTTAGCTATCACAATGATGCAAAGCTTGATATGCGAATGGATCAAACACAAGATTTATCTGCATACGAAGTTGTTAATCAGTGGTCTTATGAAGCGCTTGTAAAAAATTTTTATCGATATGGTGAAGAGAAATTCTCTAAACAGATCGCCAGAAGAATCGAAGCACGTCGAGAACAACATCCAATTGAAACGACATTACAACTTGTTGACATCATCAAAGAAGGCATCCCAGCTAAAGCTAGGAGAAAAGGTGGGCATCCAGCGAAAAGAGTTTTTCAAGCTATAAGAATCGCTGTCAACGATGAATTAGCTGCTTTTGAGGATTCAATTGAACAAGCTATCGAATGTGTAAAAGTGAAAGGTAGAATTTCGGTGATTACTTTCCATTCTTTAGAAGATCGTTTATGTAAACAGATTTTTCAAGAATATGAGAAAGGTCCTGATGTTCCTAGAGGATTACCTGTTGTTCCAGAAGAGTATGCCCCGAAATTAAAACAGGTCAATCGTAAACCGATAACCGCTACTGACGAAGACTTAAATGAAAACAATCGAGCTCGCAGTGCAAAGCTACGCGTAGCAGAAATTTTAAAATAAGGAGTAAGTGTAATGGCTGTAGAAAAAATTTATCAACCTTATGATGAAGCAACACAAACCAGTATTCCTCAAAGACAACCGCAATCACGCCTCGAAAAACAAACGGTAAAAAGAAAAGTTGTTGTTCAACTTACTAGATTTGAAAAGATTTTATACATAGCGCTTATTACCGTGATTGCCTTGATTAGTATATATATGCTATCTTTAAAAATGGATGCGTACGATACGCGAGGAAAAATTGCAGATTTGGATCAAAAAATAGAAAAACAATCTAGCGAAAACAGCGCATTAAAGTCTGAAATTAAGAAAAATTCTTCTTATGAACGCATTTACGACAAAGCTAAAAAGCAAGGCATGAGCCTACAGAACGACAATGTAAAGGTAGTGCGTAATAATGGCGAAGCGAAAAATTAAAATTAAAAAAAATAAAATAGGGGCAGTCCTACTTGTTGGTTTATTCGGACTGCTCTTTTTTCTATTGGTTTTAAGGTTCTCATATATCATGATTACGGGTCATTCAAATGGTCAAGACTTAGTCATGAAAGCAAATGAAAAATATTTAGTAAAAAACTCACAACAACCTGAACGCGGTAAGATATATGATCGAAACGGCAAGGTTTTAGCGGAAGATGTGGAGAGGTATAAACTGGTTGCTGTTATAGACAAAAAAGCAAGTGAAAATAGTAAAAAACCTCGACACGTCGTCGACAAGAAGAAAACTGCAAAAAAATTGTCTGAAGTCATCGATATGAAACCTGATGAAATTGAAAAGCGTTTAAATAATAAGAAAGTATTTCAAGTTGAGTTCGGTCAAAAAGGGACAGATTTAACTTATCAAGATAAAGAGAAGATAGAAAAGATGAATTTACCGGGAATCTCACTTTACCCTGAAACTGAACGCTTTTACCCTAATGGAAATTTCGCATCTCACCTCATTGGTATGGCACAAAAAGATCCTGACACAGGGCAACTTAACGGTGCTTTAGGTGTGGAAAAAATCTTTAACAGTTACCTAAATGGTACACAAGGTGCTTTAAAATATATTCACGATATTTGGGGGTATATAGCACCAAATACAAAAAAAGAACAGCAACCCAAACGTGGTGATGATGTTCATTTAACTATAGATTCAAATATTCAAGTGTTTGTTGAGGAAGCACTTGATGATATGGTTGATAGATATGCGCCAAAAGACTTATTTGCGGTAGTCATGGATGCTAAAACTGGAGAAATTCTAGCTTACAGTCAACGTCCTACTTTTAATCCTGAAACAGGTAAAGATTTTGGGAAAAAATGGGCGAACGATTTATACCAAAATACGTATGAACCCGGTTCTACATTTAAAACATTTGGTTTAGCCGCAGCAATCCAAGAAGGTAAGTTTAAACCAGATGAAAAATATAAATCGGGACACAGAGATATTATGGGCTCAGAAATCTCTGATTGGAATAAAACTGGTTGGGGAAGAATACCAATGTCTCTAGGTTTTACTTATTCTTCAAACACTTTAATGATGCACTTACAAGATTTAGTGGGTGCAGACAAAATGAAATCATGGTATGAGAGATTTGGTTTTGGTAAAAAAACTGACGGTCTATTTGATGGTGAAGCATCAGGAAATATCGGTTGGGCTAATGAATTACAACAAAAAACATCTGCATTTGGTCAATCCACTACGGTTACACCGGTTCAAATGATTCAAGCACAATCGTCATTCTTTAATAAAGGAAATATGCTGAAACCATGGTTTGTAAGTAGTATTGACAATCCGATTACTAAAAAGAATTATTATAGTGGTAAAAAACAATATGCTGGGCAACCAGTGACAAAAGAAACGGCTGATAAAGTCGAAAAAGAATTAGATAAAGTAGTAAATAGTAAACAAAGTCATGCGATGAATTATCGTGTCAAAGGATACGATATTGAAGGTAAAACAGGTACAGCACAAGTTGCCGATTCTAATGGCGGTGGATATGTTAAAGGAAACAATCCATACTTTGTAAGCTTTATAGGAGATGCACCTAAGAAAAAAACAAAAGTAATTGTTTACGCTGGTATGAGTCTTGCTCAGAAAAACGATGAAGAAGCCTATGAAATGGGTGTAAGTAAAGCATTTAAACCTATTATGGAAAATACACTTAAATATTTAAACGTTGGTAAATCTAGTGATTCAGTTTCTAAAACTAATTACAGCAAGGTACCAAATGTTCAAGGCAATGAAACTCAAAAAGCCGAAGATAGTATCAATGCTCAATCTCTAAAACCAATTACTATAGGAAATGGTAAACAAATTAAAGCTCAATCTGTTAAAGCAAGAAGCCAAATCTTACCACATAGTAAAGTTTTATTACTTACTGATGGAGATATAACAATGCCAGATATGACCGGTTGGACTAAGGAAGATGTATTAGCCTTTGAAGACTTAACAAATATACAAGTTTCTACTAAAGGTAATGGTTTTGTAACAAGTCAAAGCGTTACAAAAGGTCAAACATTGAAAAATAAGGACAAAATTGAAGTGACGTTATCCGCTGAAAAAACTGATGACAATGAAGATGATTCAAGCGACACTCAAGATGATAAAAAGTCTAAAGATAAGTCTTCATCAAAAGATAAAACAGATACATCTTCAAAATCAAATTCAAAGAATAGTTCAAGTTCTGATTCTAAAAAAGACTCCAATAATAACATAAATACTCATTCAATTTCCTCAAATGATAACTGATGGAATATGATAAACACGACAGGTTGGGATTAACATTTTAGGGATAAACTAATAAATGATCCCAACCTTATTTAATAAAATTTATTGTTTTATATAAAAATAAAGCAGAAACTGATAAAATATTAAAGGTTATTTACAAATAAAAAGAGTGAAAATTAGAAAGTGAAGAAAAGGAGATTCATATGTTCTTTATATATGCGATCATCGCACTACTCATAACATTTATATTAGTTCCTGTGCTTATACCTACTTTAAAAAGAATGAAGTTTGGACAAAGCATTCGTGAAGAAGGACCTCAAAGTCACATGAAAAAAACAGGCATACCTACTATGGGAGGCCTAACTTTCTTAATTAGTATCATTACTACATCAATTATCGCAATTATTTTTGTGGATAATTCAAATCCAATTATTCTACTATTATTTGTTACTATAGGATTTGGACTTATTGGTTTTATTGATGATTACATCATTGTTGTTAAAAAGAACAATCAAGGACTAACAAGTAAACAAAAATTCTTAGCACAAATTATAATTGCAGTAATATTCTTCGTCTTAAGTGATGGTTTTCACTTAATTAATTTCACAACGAATTTACATATTCCTTTTGCGAACTTTGATATTCCTTTATCATTTGCCTATGTTTTATTTATTGTTTTTTGGCAAGTAGGCTTTTCAAATGCGGTTAATTTAACAGATGGTTTAGATGGTTTAGCTACTGGATTATCTATCATTGGCTTTGCGATGTATGCAATCATGAGTTTCATACTTGATTCACCAGCAATTGGTACATTTTGTATTATTATGATATTTGCATTATTAGGTTTTCTTCCATATAACTTAAATCCTGCAAAGGTATTTATGGGTGATACAGGTAGTTTGGCACTTGGGGGAATCTTTGCAACAATATCAATGATGCTTAATCAAGAATTATCACTTATCTTTATAGGCTTTGTATTTGTGGTCGAAACTTTATCAGTGATGCTACAAGTTGCATTATATAAATTAACTAAAAAACGTATTTTCAAAATGAGCCCGATTCACCATCATTTTGAATTAAGTGGATGGGGAGAATGGAAAGTTGTTACTGTATTTTGGACTGTAGGTTTAATATCAGGATTAATCGGTTTATGGATTGGAGTGCATTAAATTGCTAAATTACACAGGATTAGAAAATAAAAATGTTCTAGTAGTAGGCTTAGCAAAAAGTGGTTATGAAGCAGCAAAATTACTATCTAAATTAGGTGCAAATGTTATTGTAAATGACGGTAAAGATCTTTCACAAGATGCACATGCTAAAGACTTAGAATCTATGGGGATAAAAGTTATCAGTGGCAGTCACCCAGTATCTCTTCTAGATAATAATCCAATCATTGTAAAGAATCCGGGAATTCCTTATACGGTTTCAATTATAGATGAAGCGGTAAAAAGAGGACTTAAAATTTTAACTGAAGTTGAATTAAGCTACTTAATTTCAGAAGCGCCAATTATTGCTGTGACAGGTACTAACGGTAAAACAACAGTGACTTCACTTATTGGAGATATGTTCAAAAAAAGTGTTTTAACTGGACGTTTATCAGGTAATATTGGTTATGTTGCTTCGAAAGTGGCTCAAAAGGCAACTCCCGATGAATACTTAATTACAGAATTATCATCATTCCAATTACTAGGAATAGAACAATATAAGCCACATATCGCTATTATTACTAATATTTATTCAGCACACCTTGATTACCATGAAACCTTAGAAAATTATCAGAATGCTAAAAAACAAATTTATAAAAATCAAACTGAGGACGATTATTTAATATGTAATTACCATCAAAGACATTTGATTGAGTCTGAAAATCTTAAAGTGAAAACATTTTATTTTTCAACTCAACAAGAAGTGAACGGTATTTATATTAAAGATGACTTTATTGTCTTTAACGGCATTCGTATAATCAACGTTAAAGATTTAGTATTGCCGGGTGAACACAACTTAGAAAATATACTAGCTGCAGTATTAGCTGCTATTTTGGCAGGCGTATCAGTTAAAGTAATCGTTGATAGTTTAACTACCTTCTCAGGAATTGAACATAGACTTCAATATATCGGCACGAATCGTACAAATAAATATTATAATGATTCCAAAGCAACTAATACTTTAGCTACACAATTTGCGCTAAACTCTTTCCAACAACCAATTATTTGGTTATGTGGTGGTCTTGATCGTGGTAACGAATTTGATGAACTTATTCCTTATATGAAAAATGTACGTGTCATGGTTGTTTTTGGTGAAACGCAAGAAAAGTTTGCTAAACTAGGTAATAGTCAAGGCAAGTACGTAATTAAAGCAACAGGTGTTGAAGATGCTGTTGATAAAATTCAAGATGTTGTAGAACTTAATGATGTCGTATTATTATCACCTGCTTGTGCAAGTTGGGATCAATACAATACATTTGAAGAACGTGGTGAGAAATTTGTCGAAAGATTCCGAGCACACTTGCCATCTTACTAAGGAGTGTGAATGCTCATGGATGAAAATAATAATAATCAAAAAAAGGGTAAAGTTTCATGCATAGACGAATATACTTCACAGAGTAATGTCAGCAAAGACAATGAAGATTTAGAATTGTTTAGAAGAAACAAAAAGCTTCGCAATCGTAAAAGACGACGTTATGGCTCAAAAACTGAAAATGATGACATCGAAACACAATCATCTTTTTCTAACAACGAAGAGCATCAAATCAAGTATTCATTTGAAATAGAAGGTAAAAGAGAGACAAAAGATAATCTTACGGAAGAGAATAATATTTCGACTAATACTAACCAACATTACGATAACTTATCATTAGATACAGGTAATATGTATCAAAAAAATCAAGAAATGAATTTAGAGCAGGAACAAAATGGAAAGCCTTTTGAAGAAAATACATCTGAAAGTAATAAAACAGAGAATAAAGAATCAAAGAATGAGAGTTCTACTAAACAAGAACAAGATAAAAAGAAACATTTATTCAATAAATTACCTTTTTCGAAAAATAAGCAACACGAGCCTTTAGATAACGATAAAAAAAGTGAGAGTAACGGTAAAGTTACAGAAATTAAGCCTTTGACACTAGAAGAAAAAAGAGCATTAAGGCGAAAAAGACAAAAGAGAATTCAATACACAATAATTACATTACTCATTTTAATGATTGTCATTTTTTTACTTTATATGTTTACGCCACTAAGTAAGATTGTGAATGTAAATATTAATGGCAATAATAATGTTAGTACAAGTAAAATAAATAAAGAATTGAATGTTACTTCACATTCTAGAATGTACACATTTAGCAAAAATAAAGCGATAAATAACTTGAAAAAGAATCCACTTATTAAGGATGTTGAGATCCATAAACAGTTACCAAATACTTTGAATGTTAAAGTGATTGAATATCAAATTGTAGGTTTAGAAAAAAATAAAGACAAATATGTGCCTATTATTGAGGACGGTAAAGAATTAAAGAACTATAGTGATGATGTTTCTCATGACGGACCTATTCTAGATGGCTTTAAAGGTAAAAAGAAAGAGCGGATGATTCAAGCTTTATCAGAGATGTCTCCAAAAGTGAGAAGTATGATAGCAGAAATAAGTTATGCTCCTGAAAAGAATAAACAAAGTCGCATTGAAATATTTACTAAAGATAATTTGCAAGTCATTGGCAATATTACAACTATAGCAAATAAGATGCAATATTATCCTCAAATGTCTCAATCATTAAGTAGAGATGATTCAGGTAATCTTAAAACCGATGGATACATCGATTTATCAGTAGGTGCATCGTTTATTCCATATAAAGGTTCATCTAATGTTGAGTCCGACTCTTCACAAGATGTCACTAAATCTACACAAGAAGAAAACCAAGCAAAAGAAGAACTACAAAATGTGTTGAATAAAATTAATAAACAATCTAATGAAAATAATTAAAAAATTTCGATAATAGTATGTGTTTATAGTTCACAAGCTATTCATCGTATTGTACACTAAACATAGTGTACTTAAATAGTAATTTGTCAGGAGGTGCCTATCTATGGAGGAACATTACTATGTGAGCATAGATATTGGTTCATCAAGTGTTAAAACAATAGTAGGCGAAAAATTTCACAATGGAATAAATGTGATAGGTACAGGACAAACCTACACTAGCGGTATCAAAAATGGTCTTATCGACGATTTTGATATTGCACGACAAGCAATTAAAGACACGATTAAGAAGGCTTCAATTGCCTCAGGTGTAGATATAAAAGAAGTATTCTTAAAATTACCTATCATTGGTACAGAAGTATATGATGAATCAAATGAAATCGAATTTTACGAGGATACTGAAATTAATGGGACGCATATTGAAACTGTTCTGGATGGTATTCGTGATAAAAATGATGTTTCTGAAACAGAAGTGATTAATGTCTTTCCAATACGTTTTGTAGTGGATAAAGACAATGAAGTTTCAGATCCTAAAGAATTAATTGCTCGACATTCATTAAAAGTGGATGCTGGTGTCATTGCAATTCAAAAATCTATTTTAATCAATATGATTAAATGTGTTGAAGCGTGTGGCGTTGATGTTTTAGATGTTTATTCTGATGCATACAACTATGGTTCGATATTAACACCTACTGAAAAAGAATTAGGTGCCTGCGTTATTGATGTTGGTGAAGACTTAACACAGATTGCTTTTTATGAACGCGGAGAGTTAGTCGATGCAGAATCTATAGAAATGGCTGGACGTGATATCACTGATGATATCGCTCAAGGCTTAAATACTACATATGATACTGCTGAGAAAATTAAACACCAATATGGGCATGCTTTTTATGATTCAGCCTCAGATCAAGATGTTTTCTCGGTAGATCAAGTTGATAGTGAGGAGCATGTTCAATACACTCAGAAAGATTTAAGTGATTTTATTGAACAACGAGTTGAAGATATTTTCTTCGAAGTTTTCGATGTTTTACATGACTTAGGTCTAACAAAAGTAAATGGTGGATTTGTAGTTACTGGCGGTTCTGCTAATCTTCTTGGAGTTAAAGAATTACTACAAGATATGGTTAGTGAAAAAGTGAGAATTCATACACCATCACAAATGGGTATTAGAAAACCAGAATTCTCTTCTGCAATTTCGACAATTTCTAGTAGTATCGCTTTTGATGAGTTATTAGATTATGTTACAATTAGTTATCAAGATAGTGAAGAATTTGAAGAAGAAGTTATCGAATCCGAAAACGATAAAGATAACGAACCTAAATCAAGCGGTTTCGATTGGTTTAAACGTAAATCAAATAAAAAAGATAATAGCGAGGAAGAACCAGAAACGCCTCGTGACGAATCTCATAAAGACCGCGTGAATCATCAAGAAGATGAAGAACATCAATCAGAAAGCAAAGACAAAGAAGAAGGTAAATTTAAAAAACTAATGAAATCTCTATTTGAATGATTATTGGCCATTAAGACTAGGAGGAAATTTAAATGTTAGAATTTGAACAAGGATTTAATCATTTAGCTACATTGAAAGTCATCGGTGTAGGTGGTGGCGGTAATAACGCTGTCAATCGTATGATTGACCATGGCATGAACAACGTAGAATTCATCGCAATCAATACAGATGGACAAGCTTTAAACTTATCTAAAGCAGAATCGAAAATCCAAATCGGTGAGAAATTAACACGTGGTCTTGGTGCAGGAGCTAATCCTGAAATTGGTAAAAAAGCTGCTGAAGAATCTCGTGAACAAATCGAAGATGCCATCCAAGGTGCGGATATGGTATTCGTAACTGCAGGTATGGGTGGCGGTACTGGTACAGGTGCTGCACCAGTTGTTGCTAA
Organism: Staphylococcus saccharolyticus; assembly: GCF_900458815.1. Lineage (NCBI taxonomy): Bacteria > Bacillati > Bacillota > Bacilli > Caryophanales > Staphylococcaceae > Staphylococcus > Staphylococcus saccharolyticus. Next base: position 1,602,284 of record NZ_UHDZ01000001.1, on the reverse strand, counting down.
AATTGCTAAAGAAATGGGCGCTTTAACTGTTGGTGTTGTTACTCGTCCATTTGGTTTCGAAGGACGCAAACGTCAAACTCAAGCGGCTGCGGGTGTTGAAGCCATGAAAGCTGCAGTCGATACATTAATCGTCATTCCTAATGATCGCTTATTAGACATTGTTGATAAGTCTACGCCAATGATGGAAGCTTTCAAAGAAGCGGATAATGTATTACGTCAAGGTGTACAAGGTATCTCTGATTTAATCGCAGTTTCTGGTGAAGTAAACTTAGACTTTGCCGATGTTAAGACGATTATGTCTAACCAAGGATCAGCATTGATGGGTATTGGTGTATCATCAGGCGAAAATAGAGCGGTTGAAGCAGCTAAAAAGGCGATTTCTTCACCGTTATTAGAAACATCAATTGTAGGTGCTCAAGGCGTACTTATGAATATTACAGGTGGAGAGTCATTATCATTATTCGAAGCTCAAGAAGCAGCAGACATTGTTCAAGACGCAGCTGATGAAGATGTAAACATGATTTTCGGTACTGTTATCAATCCTGAATTACAAGATGAAATTGTAGTAACAGTGATTGCTACTGGATTTGAAAATAAACCTTCTTCTCAAGGACGTAAATCTACAAGCACTGGATTTGGTTCTAGTGTAAGTAGTAGCTCAAGTAACCAAAGTAGCTCAAACGTTAAAGAAGATTCATTTATTACAAATAATTCAAGCGCTCAATCATCTGAAAGTGCAAGTGAGAGAAGTCATACTACTAAAGATGACGATATTCCTAGCTTTATCAGAAATAGAGAAGAAAGACGTTCTAGAAGAACTAGACGTTAATCATTAAATAGTGTTGAACAAACAGGCCATCAGTTCTTTTTCTGATGGCTTTTTAATTTGGCTTTTAAATTAAACACTTAAACCAACATTAAATCGTATATTTGATAAAAATTATTGATTAGAGTTAAGTAGTTTAAAAGAATTAAGCTATGATATATAATTGTTTTATAAAATATTTATGTCGAACATAGATTTCATAGCCAATCAATTTAATACTTAAAAATGATGAATTTAGAACGTAACCTGAAATTAAACATTCTCAAATGGTGGTGAAACAATATGACAGAACTGTTCAAACTTAAAGAACATTATTTAGATTATCAAATGAATAACATGCAAAATATCAAGCTTGGTTTCACAACACGAGAGAATGGATTAAGTCATTATCCTAAGCAATCATTTAATATGGCGAGATATATTGATGACGAGCCTAACAATGTTACTAGGCATCAAGAACTTCTTGCAAAAGAGATTAGTTTTCCTAGAGAAGATTGGGTATTTCCTATTCAAGTTCACGGTAATCAAATTGCAGAAATTACTCATGAACATAAAGGTATAAATATAGAGACTTTAACTCACGACTTACATGGTATAGACGGTATATATACGTATGAATCAAATATTTTACTTACGATGTGTTATGCTGATTGTGTGCCAGCCTATTTTTATAGCGAAAAGCATGGATATGTGGGTCTAGCACATGCAGGCTGGAGAGGCACTTATGGTCAAATTGTTAAAAAAATACTAAAGAAAGTGAATTTCGATTTTAATGATTTACAAGTTGTCATTGGACCAGCGACATCTAGTTCCTATGAAATTAATGATGATATCAAAAGCAAATTTGAACAGTTAACGATTGATACATCGAAATATATTTATACTAGAGGTGACAATCAGTACGGTATTAATTTAAAAAAGGCTAATGCACTGTTACTTGAAGAAGCTGGTGTTCCCGAACAAAATATTTATATAACGAATTATGCTACTTCAGAGAATTTGGATTTATTTTTCTCTTATAGAGTTGAAAAAGGTAAGACTGGGCGCATGTTAGCGTTTATAGGACGTCAATAAAGTAGGTGAATAATTTATGAGTGTAAAGCAAAATTTAGATAAAATTAATCTTGAAATTCATGATATATCTAAAAAAAGTATCCATTCAGCACAACCTCACGTGATTGCAGTAACAAAGTATGTTACAATAGAGCGAGCTAGAGAAGCTTATGAAGCAGGTATTAGGCATTTTGGTGAAAGTAGATTGGAAGGCTTTAAAAAGAAAAAAGAAGCTTTACCAAGTGATGCGACATTGCATTTTATCGGTTCATTACAGTCAAGAAAAGTAAAAGATGTGATTAATGATGTCGATTACTTCCATGCCTTAGACCGCTTAAGTCTAGCTAAGGAGATTAATAAAAGAGCAAATCATGTCATACCTTGTTTCTTGCAGGTCAATGTTTCTGGTGAAGAATCAAAACATGGCATCGCTCTTGAAGAAGTAACTGAATTTATAAATAAAATTAAAGATTATGAAAACATCCAAATTATCGGATTAATGACGATGGCGCCATTTACTGATGACGGTTCGTACATACAAACATTATTTAGAGATTTAAGACATAAAAGTGATGAAATTCAACAATTCAATTTAGAACATGCTCCTTGTACAGAACTATCTATGGGAATGAGTAATGATTATCAAATAGCAGTTGAAGAAGGTGCAACCTTTGTCAGAATTGGGACTAAACTTGTAGGAGAATAGGAGTGAGCCCCCTTGGCTTTAAAGGATTTATTTAATGGTTTTTTTGTAGTAGAAGATGAAGAGGAAGTAGAATCGCCTGAAGAACGTGAATCTTCAAGATCTCGTGAACGCATGCAAGAGCGTGATAGTGAAGATCGCAGTGATGATGTGTCATCATCTAAGTCACAAGCGAATAACACTAAGCAGCATGCAATTAAATCTGTACCTCAAAAGGGTACAATGAGACATAACACAACTTCTGAAGAAAGGAATTATCGTATGAATAACAATTCAAAAAGTAATTCTAGAAATGTTGTAACAATGAATCAATCACCACAAACATATGCAACTCAGGAAAGCTCAAAAATGTGCTTATTTGAACCTCGTGTATTTTCAGATACTCAAGATATTGCTGATGAGTTGAAAAATAGACGTGCGACTTTAGTCAATTTACAACGCATTGATAAAGTGTCTGCTAAGCGTATTATTGACTTTTTAAGTGGAACAGTTTATGCGATTGGTGGCGATATTCAGTGTGTAGGTACTGATATATTCTTATGTACACCTGATAACGTCGAAGTTGCTGGAAGCATAACTGATCATATCGAAAGCATGGAGCAACATTACGAATAAGGAGCTAAATTATGGATGTCGGTCAACTAAGTACTATATTCCGATTTATTATATTTTTAGTTCAAGTATATTATTTTGGAATGATTATTTATTTCTTTACATCTTGGGTTCCAAGTATAAGAGAATCTAAGATAGGAGAAATTTTAGGAAAGATTTACGAACCTTTCTTAGAACCATTTAGAAAAGTAATTCCACCTATTGGAATTATAGATATTTCATCTATAGTTGCTATTTTTGTATTAGTTTTATTCCAAAAAGGTTTAGTAACTATTTTCAATATGATACTTTCACATTTATTTTAAAATAATGATGTTACATTTTAATATTAAATATTTAAAACGAGGCAAAGTATATTTAACAATCTTTGACCTCGTTTTTGTCATATGGGTTTGAAATTTGCTTACTCAAGATTTATGCAAAATTATTTAATAAGAAATAAAAATGTTAGGAGTGTCTCTCATCGATATATATCAACACTTTAGAAAAGAAGAGCAAGAACTGATTGGTCAATTAATAGATAAGTGCGAACAAGCGGATAAGAACTATGCTCCCGTGTTAACCGTTTTTTTAGATCCTAGGGGACAATATATCCTTGAAGTGATTACTAAAAGTTACGGAGATTTAAACGTCCATTTTAATGGTGGTCCTCAATCTGAAAGAAAACGTGCAATCATTGCACCTTCATATTTCAAGCCGCAACTGGAAGATTTTGAAATTTCTTTGTTAGAGCTCGATTACCCTAAAAAATTTGTAACCATGCAACATCAACATGTTTTGGGAACTTTAATGTCTTTAGGGATAGAAAGAGAGCAACTCGGTGACATTGTGATTGATGAAGAAATTCAATTTGTTTTGACAAAGCGACTGGAATCATATATGATGTCAGAATTAACTCGTATCAAAGGTGCAACAGTTAAACTTAATTCTATTCCTTTTAAATATATGATACAATCAGAAGAGAATTGGAGAACACATGGAACTACAGTTAGTGCAATGAGATTAGATGTAGTTCTCAAAGAAATGATTCACAAATCGCGTAGTATAGCTAAACAGTTAATAGAAAAGAAAAGAGTTAAAGTGAATCACACGATTGTTGATACTCCAGACTTTCAATTAGAACAAAACGACTTACTTTCCATCCAAGGATTTGGTAGAGCGCGAATAATAGATATAGGTGGAAGAACTAAAAAGAATAAATTACACATCACATATCAAACATTATTCAAATAGTATACAATATGAGGAGGATTAACATGTCTTTCACACCAAGTGAAATTAAGAATAAAGAATTTACACGAGTGAAAAATGGTCTAGAACCTACAGAAGTTGCTAATTATTTAGAGCAATTAAGCAATGAAATTGAGCGTCTTAAAGAAGATAAAAAGCAACTTGAAAAGGTCATTGAAGATAGAGATACAAATATTAAATCCTATAAAGGTGTGCATCAATCAGTGAGTAATGCTTTAATTCAAGCTCAAAAAGTAGGAGAAGAAACTAAATTAGCTGCAACTAAAGATGCTGAAGCAACTTTAGCTAAAGCTCAAGTACAAGCAGATAAGATAGTGAATGATGCGATTGAAAAAGCACGTCGTATGTCTTTCCAAACAGAAGATATGAAGCGTCAATCTAAAGTATTTAGATCTCGTTTTCGCATGTTAGTCGAAGCTCAATTAGACCTATTAAAAAGTGAAGATTGGGATTATTTACTTAATTATGACATAGATGCTGAACAAGTGACATTAGAAAATATACATCATTTAAACGACAATGATTTAACACCGGAAGAACATGAAATGAAACAAAGTCAATCACAACAGTCGTCTCAAAATACTGATACTTCTTCTTCTGAATCTATAAGTGGTTCAATGTCTAGTTCAGAATCATCTCATTCAACTTTAAATAGTAATATTTGACATAAATAAACGTTAACGTTCTATGTATTTTTTCGATGAAAATAGTGTAGAATATGCAGAAGATAGATATAATTATTAAAAATGCATTTTCTAAACGACAATTTATTGATATGATATAAAGACAGACGCGTAAGAAACAGTTAACATATTCCAGCGAGTTAGGAATTGGTGAGAGCCTAACATATAGTTTGTTTCTTATATCACTGGCTTTTTATTTTAATATTTTTTTGAGAGAACTCTAAGTTGAGTTAAATAGGGTGGTACCGCGGATTAACCGTCCCTTTTAATTGAACTTAGAGTTCTTTTTATCATTACAAGGAGTGGATATAATGAATTACAAAGATACCTTATTAATGCCGAAGACAGATTTTCCTATGAGAGGGGGGTTACCCAATAAAGAACCACAAATTCAAGAAATGTGGGATGCAGAAGATCAATATCAAAAAGCACTAGAAAAAAATAAGGGTAATCAGACATATATTTTACATGATGGACCACCATATGCTAACGGTAGTCTACATATGGGTCATGCTTTAAATAAAATTATTAAAGATTTTATTGTTCGTTATAAAACAATGCAAGGTTTCTATGCACCATATGTCCCAGGTTGGGATACACATGGTTTACCTATTGAACAAGCGCTAACTAAAAAAGGCGTTGATCGTAAAAAAATGTCAGTTGCTGAATTTAGAGAGAAGTGTAAAGAATTTGCACTTAAGCAAGTAGATATTCAAAAGAAAGATTTTAAACGATTAGGTGTACGTGGAGATTTTGATAATCCATATATTACATTAACCCCTGAATATGAAGCAGCACAAATTAGATTATTTGGAGAAATGGCTGATAAAGGATTAATCTACAAAGGTAAAAAACCTGTGTATTGGTCACCTTCAAGTGAATCATCACTTGCAGAAGCTGAAATTGAATACCATGATAAACGTTCTGCTTCAATCTATGTTGCTTTTGATGTAAAAGATACTAAAGGTAAAGTTGATTCAGATGCACAATTCATTATTTGGACAACTACACCTTGGACAATTCCTTCGAATGTGGCTATCACAGTACATCCAGAACTAAAATATGGTCAATATAATGTGAATGGACATAAATATATTGTTGCACAAGCATTGTCAGAGGAAGTAACTGAAGCATTAGGCTGGGACAAAGCAGCTATTCAATTAGAAAAAGAATTTACAGGTAAAGAATTAGAATATGTTGAAGCACAACATCCATTCTTAGATCGTACGTCACTTGTTATTAATGGAGATCATGTTACGACTGACGTTGGTACAGGTTGTGTTCATACTGCACCTGGTCACGGGGAAGATGACTATGTTGTGGGCCAAAAATATGATTTACCTGTAATTAGCCCATTAGATGATAAAGGTGTCTTTACTGAAGAAGGTGGCCCATTTGAGGGTATGTTCTATGATAAAGCAAATAAGGCAGTAACAGATCTTCTAAAAGAGAAAAATGCACTTCTTAAACTCGACTTTATCACTCATAGTTACCCGCATGATTGGCGTACAAAAAAACCAGTTATCTTTAGAGCTACACCACAATGGTTTGCTTCAATTAATAAAGTCAGACAAGATATTCTTGATGCTATTGAAGATACAGATTTCAAAGTGGGTTGGGGCAAAACACGTATTTATAATATGATTCGTGATCGTGGCGAATGGGTTATTTCTCGTCAACGTGTATGGGGTGTTCCATTACCAGTTTTCTATGCTGAAAATGGCGATATCATCATGACGAAAGAAACAGTGAATCATATTGCTGATTTATTCGCAGAACATGGTTCAAATATTTGGTTTGAACGAGAAGCAAAAGATTTACTTCCAGAAGGATTCACTCATCCAGGTAGTCCAGATGGTGAATTTACTAAAGAAACAGATATTATGGATGTATGGTTTGATTCAGGTTCTTCTCATCGTGGCGTGTTAGAGACAAGACCGGAACTAAGTTTCCCAGCAGACTTATATTTTGAAGGTAGTGACCAATATCGTGGTTGGTTTAACTCTTCAATTACTACAGCTGTTGCAACAAGGGGTCAAGCACCATATAAATTCTTACTATCACACGGATTCGTTATGGATGGTGAAGGTAAGAAAATGAGTAAGTCACTTGGTAATGTTATTGTTCCAGATCAAGTTGTGAAGCAAAAAGGTGCAGATATTGCACGTCTATGGGTAAGCAGTACCGATTATCTTGCAGATGTTCGTATTTCTGATGAAATTTTAAAACAAACGTCTGATGTTTATCGTAAAATTAGAAACACTTTAAGATTTATGCTAGGTAATATTAATGATTTTAATCCAGAAACAGATAGTATTGCTGAAAATGACTTACTTGATGTTGATCGTTATTTACTTAATCGCTTACGTGAATTCTCTGTCAGCACAATTAACAACTATGAAAACTTTGATTACCTTAACATTTATCAAGAAGTTCAAAATTTAATCAATGTAGAATTAAGTAATTTCTATTTAGACTATGGTAAAGACATTTTATATATTGAGAAAAAAGATTCTCATAAACGTCGTAGTATGCAAACAGTGTTATATCAAATCTTAGTAGATATGACTAAATTACTTGCACCAATCTTGGTTCATACTGCAGAAGAAGTATGGTCACATACGCCACATGTGAAAGAAGAAAGTGTACATTTAACAGAAATGCCAAAAATAGTCGATGTAGATCAAGAGTTATTAGATAAATGGAACACACTGATGCATTTACGTGATGATGTAAACCGTGCGTTAGAACAAGCACGTAATGAAAAAGTGATTGGTAAATCTTTGGAGGCTAAAGTTGTTATTGGTAATAACGATTCATTTAAAGCGCAAGAGTTTTTACAACAATTCGATAATTTACAACAATTATTTATCGTATCTCAAGTTGAAGTCACTAAAAAGGTTGAAAATAGTGAGTCATGTCAGTATGGTGACATTCGTATTGAACATGCTGAAGGAGAAAAATGTGAAAGATGCTGGAACTATGCTGGAGAGTTAGGTTCCGTCGGTGAACTTGATCATCTATGTCCACGTTGTCAAGATGTTGTCAAAACACTTGTATAACAAACTTATAATAAATTATAAAAACTGAGTCAAATTGAATAACGTCTGAGATGAATTTCTCAGACGTTATTTTTTATTTTTAAGCAATTATACATAATATTTTTAATTTTCAATTGTAAAAAGAAGGTCTAAATAAAAAATTACAAACTAAAAATTTGAATTCATTCGAATTTTTAGGCATAATATTTAAAATATGATGTTGTCGATACGATAGGGTATTTGAATTTTAAGCTAATAAATAGTGTAAATAAAGTTAGATTTGAAAGGATAGTAAAATGTTTCATAATAAAAATGCAAATTTTGTAAACGGAGTAACAATTAATGTGAAAGATAAACAAGTCATTAAAGCATTTTATGAAGAAGTTTTAGGGTTTAATTTGGTAAATGAATCCATGACTGCCGTTCGATATGAAGTGGGAGATTCAAATCAGTTTATTACTTTTAATGAAATTCAAAATGGTAGGGAACCTATAACGTCTGAGTCAGGGTTATTTCATATAGGTATTTTATTACCCAATCTATCTTCTTTAGCAGATTTACTTGTTCAGCTTAGTGACTTTGAAATATCGGTTAATGGTGGGGAGCAAAGTGTAGCAACATGTCTATTTATAGAAGATCCTGAAGGGAATGCTCTAAAATTTTATGTAGATCAAGACATTGATTCATGGATTGATGAAGAAGAAAATCGTATTAGAATGGATATTGCGCCAATTAATGTACCAAGGTTACTTAAACAGGTATCTGATGAAAAATGGCAAGGTATACCAGATAAGACTAAATTAGGGTCGTTACATTTGAAAACAATAAGAATTTCTGAAGTTAAATCTTATTATTTAAATTACTTTGGATTGGAAGAATCTGCACATATGGATGATTACTCCTTATTTTTAGCATCCAATTATTATTATAATCACCTAGCTATTAATCAATGGCTATCTTCAATAAAACGGGTAGATAATGAAAATACCTATGGATTGGCTATGATAGATTTTCATTATCCACAAACAGCTCATAAAAGCTTAAAGGGTCCAGATGGTCTATATTTTAGATTTAATCGAATAGAAGTAGAGTGATGATATGAGAAAATTAATCATACCTATAGTCATTGCCAGTTTGTTATTTACTAGTGGTGCAGTCATAGACGGTTTAGATAATCAGGATATGACAGAGCCAGAAAGCCATTTTTGGGAAATGAATCCAATAAAATATAACACATATAAAAAAGGACAGTGTACGTACTATGTATGTATTCGGTAGGATAAAAAGGGATGGTAATCAAATTGGAAATTCATGGAATGATGCCAAGGATTGGGATAAACAAGCTCGTCACGATGATGGCTACTTAGTCAATCAAACGCCCCAATTAGGTGCTATTCTACAATCTTCTAAAAGAAAGCATGGACATGTTGCTTATATAGAGAAAATTAATAAAGATGGCTACACAAACGTTTCTGATATGAATTATAATTGACCTTATGAAATCACACAGCGTACTATTGCTGTATTTGAAATCAAAAATTATAAATATATTCATCTTCAAAAAGCTAAAGTGTAAATTATTTTAGTAGTGACACTTCATTAGTATAGCAAGTTGTACGATGACTTACTTTATTCGTTTGATAAGAATAATTATCATTTTAATCTTGCATAAGCAATAATAGATACACCTTTTAAACACTTTATAGTTTAATAATGCGATAGCTTTTTTAAAATGACATTCTAGGATATAATGTTAAATGTTGTCAAAAAATGACGAGCTACGGATTGGAGGTCCCTCAATGAAAAAGAAATATTATATTGGAGTTTCTTTACTCGTTGCTATTTTAGTAATTGTATTCGATCAAGTAACGAAATGGTTTATCGCGACATCAATGAAGATAGGAGACTCTTATGAAGTTATTCCAAATTTCTTAAATATCACATCCCATAGAAATAATGGAGCAGCATGGGGCATTTTAAGTGGAAAGATGGGATTTTTCTATATCATCACTTTAATTATTTTAGTTGTACTTATAGTGTTTTATATTAAAGAAGCTAAATTTAATTTATTTATGCAAGTAGCAATAAGTTTATTATTTGCTGGTGCATTAGGAAATTTTATTGATCGTATTTTACACGGTGAAGTCGTTGACTTTATCGATACAAATATTTTTGGATATGATTTTCCTATTTTTAATATTGCTGATTCCAGTTTAACAATTGGTGTATTATTTGTCATTATTGCGCTACTTAAAGACACTACTACTAAAGGATAAGGAGGTTTGAATTTGGAGACATACAAATATAAAATTACTAATGAATCTCATGTTGGTCAACGAATAGATAAATTACTCTCGGACTTTAATAAGGAGTGGTCACGAAGTCAACTTCAAGATTGGATTAAAGAAGGTTTGGTTAAAGTCAATGAAAAGGTCATTAAGTCCAATTACAAAGTTAAAATGAATGATCAGATTATTGTCACTGAAAAAGAAGTTGTAGAAGCGGATATTCTACCAGAAAATTTAAATTTGGATATTTATTATGAAGATGAAGATGTTGCTGTGGTGTATAAACCTAAGGGAATGGTAGTTCATCCATCTCCCGGTCATTATACGGAAACATTAGTGAATGGACTAATGTATCAAATTAAAGATTTATCAGGTATTAATGGTGAAATTCGTCCCGGTATTGTTCATCGAATTGATAAGGATACATCTGGGTTATTAATGGTTGCTAAAAATGATATAGCACATCGTGGTTTAGTAGAACAGCTCATGGATAAAATGGTTAAACGAAAATATACAGCTTTAGTACATGGGAATATTCCACACGACTACGGTACTATTGATGCACCAATAGGTAGAAATAAAAATGATCGTCAATCGATGGCTGTCGTAGATGATGGTAAAGATGCAATTACACATTTCAACGTACTAGAACATTTAAAAGATTATACTTTAATTGAGTGTCAGTTAGAAACTGGACGCACTCATCAAATTCGCGTACATATGAAATATATTGGTTATCCACTCGTAGGTGATCCAAAATATGGACCGAAAAAAACATTAGATATTGGTGGCCAAGCGTTACATGCTGGAGTGATAGGATTTGAACAACCAGTCACTCATCAATATATTGAAAAGAGTATCGACTTACCAAAAGAATTTAAAGATTTACTTGAGGATATAAGACACAGAGATGCTTAAATGAAAGCTCTAAGATGATTTGACATTATCTTAGAGTTTTTTATCTGAGTTCTAATTTTAATTGAAATCTGATATTTTGAGGCTGATTTATACTGAATCAATGACACTTAGCTTCATACACATCGAAATTAATAGAGGGTTTGATCATTACTTTATATTGTATAAAGCAGTAGCTAAAAAATTTAAAAACTAAATCTATACTAAATGACATTTAGATTTTATTCTATATTAGCCATTGACTTATTTCTTAAAAAGCTATAGACTTATAACAGTTTAAATATAAAAAACACCGTCTTTAATTGAGGGTCCAGAGAGGCTCCGAAGGCATGAATAATTAGGATAAATAAGTCTCATTGATTGATGGTTATTGTTAATGATTATAATCAATGATGTTATATATAATAGAGAAATTTTAAACTTTTTCTTTTTATCCTTGAACCTCATGTCTTTATTAAAGATATGAGGTTTTTCACATTTTTCGAAGAGGTGAGACGATGTCGGAAAGAATCATTTTAGATGATGCTGCGATACAGCGTACAATCACTCGAATTGCTCATGAAATTTTAGAATACAATAAAGGAACTGAGGATTTAGTCCTTTTAGGTATTAAAACAAGAGGTGCATTTCTAGCACATCGTATTCAAGAAAAAATTAATTCAATTGAGCAACAGCTTGTACCAACTGGTACGATAGATATAACTCGTTTTCGAGATGATATCGATAAGGTTATGCAACAATCGAATGCGCATCCTTTTGACATTAGTGTAGATATTAATGATAAAATTGTTGTCATTATAGATGATGTTTTTTACACAGGGCGGACAGTCAGAGCCTCATTAGATGCGATTTTACTACATTCTAGACCTATCAAAATTGGACTTGCAACCCTTGTTGATCGTGGGCATCGTGAACTTCCTATACGAGCAGATTTTGTTGGAAAAAATATACCTACAGCACGAGATGAGTCAGTTTCAGTATATTTAGATGAAATTGATGACAGAAATGCGGTAGTAATTGAATAATATCCCTTTTAAAGCAGTACGAGAGACTGAAAAAGGTGAAGATATTAAATTGAAGACGCCTCCAGCAATCAAATATTGATGATATCAATGTATCACGTTAATCTGATTAAACAGGCCTTAATTTAATTCTTCATTAGAAATGTAATTGATAAAGTTCAACTGACAATTGCACTTGACAACATTTCATTTTAGTCTCTTTACATTCGCTGATGTAAAGAGATTTTTTTACGAAAGGAAATGAATATCAACATGGAAAATGAACAGATGTTTGAGCGTACCGTTAAACCGGTGCTGGATGTAAAAGAAAAACCAAAACCAGCTCAATGGGCTTTCTTGAGTTTGCAACACTTATTTGCAATGTTTGGTTCGACTGTACTTGTACCCTTTTTAACGCATTTACCAATATCAGCTGCATTACTTGCATCGGGTATAGGAACACTCTTATACATATTAATCACGAGAGCAAAAATCCCTGCTTATCTTGGATCAAGCTTTGCCTTTATTACACCAATTATTACAGGTTTAAGCACGCATAGTCTTGGTGACATGTTAGTCGCTTTATTTATGAGTGGTTTAATGTATGTAATTATAGGGCTATTCATTAAATTAAGAGGTATTAATTGGTTAATGAATCTCTTACCACCTGTCGTAGTAGGGCCGGTCATTATGGTTATTGGTTTAAGCTTAGCATCAACTGCTGTCAATATGGCAATGTTTGAAAATTCAGCAGACATGAAAGGTTACAACTTAAGCTACTTAGTCGTGGCATTAATTACGTTAGCTGTGACAATTATTGTACAAGGATTCTTTAAAGGCTTTTTATCTCTTATCCCTGTACTTATAGGTATTATTGTCGGTTATATCGTGTCAATATTTATGGGCATTGTAAAATTTGCACCTATTGCTCAAGCAAAATGGTTAGATTTTCCGCATATTTATTTACCATTTAAAGGTTACACTCCGTCCTCTCACTTAGGACTCGTACTTGTTATGATCCCTGTTGTCTTCGTTACAGTAAGTGAACACATCGGTCATCAAATGGTAATCAATAAAATTGTGGGACGTAATTTTTTTAAGGATCCTGGCTTAGATAAATCAATTATCGGAGACGGTGTATCGACTATGTTTGCAAGTATTATTGGAGGACCGCCAAGTACAACGTACGGTGAAAACATTGGTGTACTCGCAATCACTAAAATATACAGTATTTATGTGATAGGTGGGGCCGCAGTTATTGCGATTATTCTTGCATTCATTGGTAAGTTTACTGCGCTGATTTCTTCGATACCTACACCAGTCATGGGCGGTGTTTCAATATTACTTTTCGGAATTATCGCTGCAAGTGGGTTAAGAATGTTAGTTGAAAGTAACGTTGATTTCTCAAGTAATCGTAACTTAGTCATTGCATCAGTCGTACTCGTCGTAGGTATTGGTAATTTACTCATCAACTTAAAGGGTATTGGAATCAATTTACAAATTGAAGGTATGGCACTATCAGCACTTTCTGGAATAATTTTAAATTTAATTTTGCCAAAAGATAAAAAACAAGAAAATTAAGGTTTATTTCTATAGGAGGGCGCTTTATGAAACATTTATTATCAATGGAACATTTGTCTACAAAAGAAATTTACGATTTAATTACTACTGCAAGTGAATATAAATCTGGTAAACGTGAATTACCGCAATTTAGCACTAAATATGTATCGAATTTATTTTTCGAGAATTCTACAAGAACAAAATGTAGCTTCGAAGTCGCTGAACAAAAATTAGGACTTAATCTTGTTAACTTTGAAACAAGCACTTCTTCTGTTCAAAAAGGTGAATCATTATATGACACTTGTAAAACGTTAGAAAGTGTAGGCGCTGACTTATTAGTTATCCGACATCCTCAAATTGCTTACTATAAAGAATTGGATCATTTAAATATACCAATAGCAAATGCTGGGGACGGAAGCGGTCAGCATCCAACACAAAGTTTACTAGATATTATGACTATTTATGAAGAATATGGTTCTTTCAAAAATTTGAATGTTTTAATTTGTGGGGATATTAAAAATTCACGTGTTGCAAGAAGTAATTATCAAAGTTTAACAGCATTAGGTGCAAATGTAATGTTCTCAAGTCCTAAAGAATGGGTAGATGATACATTAGAGGCGCCTTACGTAAATATCGACGACGTTATCAACCAAGTTGATATTGTTATGTTGTTAAGAGTTCAACACGAAAGACATAGTATTGCAGGTGAAGCAAACTTTGCTGCAGAAGAATATCATCAACAATATGGGTTAACTCAAGCAAGATATGATAAATTAAAAGAGGAAGCTATTGTTATGCATCCTGCCCCAGTTAATCGAGACGTTGAAATTAAGAGTGAGTTAGTAGAAGCTCCAAAATCTCGTATTTTTAAACAAATGGAAAATGGTATGTATTTAAGAATGGCTGTTGTAAGTGCGCTTTTACAATAGGAAGGGGTTAATTTTAATATGAAATTGATTAAAAACGGAAAAATCTTAAAAAATGGTATTTTAAAAGATACTGAAATCTTAATTGATGGTAAACGCATCAAACAGATTAGTAGTAAAATTAATGCTTCATCTTCAAATATTGAAGTTATCGATGCTAAAGGTAACTTGATAGCGCCTGGATTTGTAGATGTTCATGTACATTTACGTGAACCCGGTGGAGAACATAAAGAAACGATTGAAACTGGAACAAAAGCGGCAGCAAGAGGCGGTTTTACAACAGTATGCCCAATGCCTAATACAAGACCAGTACCAGATTCAGTAAAGCATATAAGACAATTAAGAGAACGTATTTCTGAAACTGCGCAAGTACGTGTGTTACCTTATGCCGCTATTACAAAAAGACAAGCTGGTAAAGAACTTGTAGATTTTGAAGAATTAGCACTAGAAGGAGTATTTGCTTTCACAGATGATGGTGTAGGTGTTCAAACTGCAAGTATGATGTATGCTGCTATGAAGCAAGCAGCTCGTGTTAAAAAACCTGTCGTTGCTCACTGTGAAGACAACAGTCTTATTTATGGAGGTGCAATGCACAAAGGTAAACGTAGTGAAGAATTAGGTATTCCAGGAATTCCAAAGATTGCTGAGTCTGTCCAAATAGCAAGAGATGTGCTATTAGCAGAAGAAACAGGGTGTCATTATCACGTATGCCACGTTTCAACTAAAGAAAGCGTTCGCGTAATCAGAGATGCTAAGAAAGCAGGCATTCATATAACTGCAGAGGTGACTCCACACCATTTATTATTAACTGAAAATGATGTGCCAGGTGATGACGCAAATTATAAAATGAATCCACCATTAAGAAGTAAAGAAGATAGAGAAGCACTATTAGAGGGTTTATTAGATGGCACAATTGATTGTATCGCTACAGACCATGCACCACATGCAAAAGAAGAAAAAGATCAACCAATGACTAAAGCACCATTCGGTATTGTAGGAAGTGAAACAGCTTTCCCATTACTTTACACACACTTTGTAAGAAAAGGTAATTGGTCATTACCACAATTAGTTGATTATTTCACAATTAAACCTGCAACTATTTTCAACTTAAATTATGGTAAGTTACACAAAGATAGTTACGCAGATTTAACAATTATTGATTTAAATACTGAAAAAGAAATCAAGAGTGAAGATTTCTTATCTAAAGCAGATAATACACCATTTATTGGTGAAAAAGTTTACGGTAATCCAACGTTAACTATGCTTAAAGGTGAAGTAGTATTCGAGGAGGAAAAGTAGATGCTTAAAAAACGTTATCTTGTTCTAGAAGATGGCTCTTATTATGAAGGATATCGCTTAGGTTCTGATGATTTAACTATTGGCGAAATTGTATTTAATACTGCAATGACAGGATATCAGGAAACGATTTCTGATCCGTCATATACAGGACAAATTATTACTTTTACGTATCCATTAATTGGAAATTATGGAATTAATCGTGATGATTTCGAATCATTAACTCCCCGATTAAATGGTGTTGTAGTTAAAGAAGCGAGTACACACCCAAGTAATTTTAGACAACAAAAGACATTACACGATGTGCTTGTTCAATACCATATTCCAAGTATTTCTGGCGTAGATACAAGAAGTATTACTCGTAAAATTAGAAAGCATGGTGTCCTAAGAGCTGGCTTTACAGATAACAAAGATAACATTAATGCGCTTGTTGAACAGTTGAAAACTGTTAAATTACCTAGAGATGAAGTTCAAACAGTTTCAACCAAAACATCTTACGTGTCAACAGGTTCGGATTTAAGTGTCGTTTTGCTCGACTTTGGTAAAAAACAAAATATTGTACGTGAACTAAATTTACGTGGTTGTAATGTTACAGTTGTACCTTATAATATATCTGCTGAAGAAATTTTAAGCATGTCACCAGATGGTGTCATGCTATCAAATGGCCCTGGTGACCCAGATGAAGTTGAAGTAGCAATTGATACGATTAAAGGAATTATTGGTAAGATACCATTCTTTGGTATCTGCCTTGGTCATCAGCTTTTTGCGTTATCTCAAGGAGCAACTTCATTTAAAATGAAATTTGGACATCGTGGTGCAAACCATCCTGTTAAAGACTTAAGAACAGGTAAGGTAGATATCACAAGTCAAAATCACGGTTATTCTATAAATCGTGATTCACTTAAAAATACCGATTTAGAAGTGACTCACATTGCGTTAAATGATGGCACGGTTGAAGGGCTGAGACACAAAGAATTACCTGCGTTTTCAGTACAATATCACCCAGAAGCAAGACCGGGTCCGAGTGATTCAAATTATTTATTTGATGAGTTCATAACAATGATGAATGAATTCAAAGAAAAGGAGCGTCAATTCAATGCCTAAACGTAATGATATTCAAACAATTTTAGTAGTAGGGTCTGGACCAATTATTATTGGTCAAGCTGCAGAATTTGACTATGCAGGTACTCAAGCTTGTCTTGCACTTAAAGAAGAAGGCTACAGAGTGATTCTAGTGAATTCTAATCCTGCAACAATTATGACAGATAAAGAAATTGCAGATAAAGTATACATAGAACCTTTAACACAAGATTTTATAGCTCGAATTATTAGAAAAGAACAACCGGATGCATTATTACCAACATTAGGTGGTCAAACTGGTTTAAATATGGCAATTCAACTTCATGATTGCTGTGTCTTAGAAGCAAATAATGTCAAACTTTTAGGTACAGAACTTGAATCTATTCAACAAGCTGAAGACCGTGAAATGTTTAGAACGTTGATGAATGATTTAAATGTGCCAGTTCCTGAAAGTGACATTGTTAACACTGTCGAACAAGCATTTGAATTTAAAGAACAAGTTGGATATCCATTAATTGTACGTCCTGCATTCACAATGGGTGGAACAGGTGGAGGCATTTGTTACAACGATGCTGAATTAAAGGAAGTAGTAAGTAATGGCTTACATTATAGTCCAGCTACACAATGCTTAATTGAAAAATCTATTGCGGGTTACAAAGAAATTGAATATGAAGTGATGCGCGATAAAAATGATAATGCAATTGTAGTTTGTAATATGGAGAATATTGATCCGGTTGGTATACATACAGGTGACTCAATTGTTGTGGCACCTAGTCAAACTTTATCTGATGTTGAATATCAAATGTTACGTGATGTGTCATTGAAGGTTATACGTGCTTTAGGTATTGAAGGTGGATGTAATGTTCAGCTAGCACTAGATCCACATTCTTTGAATTATTATATCATTGAAGTGAATCCACGTGTGTCACGTTCTTCTGCTTTAGCTTCAAAAGCAACAGGTTATCCCATCGCTAAATTGGCAGCTAAAATTGCGGTTGGTTTAACATTAGATGAAATGCTTAATCCAATTACAGGTACATCTTATGCTGCTTTTGAACCAACGTTAGATTATGTAATTTCTAAAATACCTCGTTTCCCATTCGATAAATTTGAAAAGGGTGAACGTGAACTTGGTACACAAATGAAAGCTACTGGTGAAGTTATGGCGATTGGTCGTACTTATGAAGAGTCTCTTCTTAAAGCAATTCGTTCTCTTGAATATGGTGTGCATCATCTTGGCTTGCTTAATGGAGAAAGCTTTGATTTAGATTATATTAAAGAACGTATTAGCCATCAAGATGATGAACGACTCTTCTTTATCGGTGAGGCAATAAGTAGAGGCACGACCCTAGAAGAAATTCATCAAATGACTAAAATTGATTATTTCTTCTTAAATAAATTCCAAAATATTATTAACATTGAACATGAACTTAAGGAACACCAAGGAGATTTAGAATATCTTAAATATGCTAAAGATTATGGCTTTAGTGACAAAATTATTGCTCATCGATGGGGCATGGAAGAAAAAGACGTGTATCAAATTCGTTTAGACAATGATATTAAACCAGTTTATAAAATGGTAGATACATGTGCAGCTGAGTTTGAATCAACAACTCCTTATTACTATGGTACGTATGAATATGAAAATGAGTCTAGCGTTACAGATAAGAAAAAAATATTAGTACTTGGTTCAGGACCTATACGTATTGGTCAAGGTGTTGAATTTGATTATGCAACTGTGCATGCAGTATGGGCAATTCAAGAAGCTGGATACGAAGCAATTATTGTCAATAACAATCCTGAAACTGTTTCAACTGACTTTTCGATTTCAGATAAATTATACTTTGAACCACTTACTGAAGAGGATGTAATGAACATTATCAATCTAGAACAACCAAAAGGGGTAGTTGTGCAATTTGGTGGTCAAACAGCTATTAACCTAGCAGATAAATTAGCGCAACATGGAGTGGAAATTCTAGGAACATCTCTTGAAAATTTAAATCGTGCTGAAGATAGAAAGGAGTTTGAAGCTTTATTACGTAAAATTGAAGTTCCTCAACCACAAGGAAAAACAGCAACCTCTCCAACTGAAGCACTTGAAAATGCACGAAAAATTGGTTATCCAGTAGTTGTTCGTCCTTCATACGTTCTAGGTGGACGTGCTATTGAAATTGTTGATAATGATCAAGAACTGGAAAATTATATGACACAAGCTGTTAAAGAGAGTCCAGAACACCCAGTACTCGTAGATCGTTATTTAACAGGTAAAGAAATTGAAGTAGATGCCATTTCTGATGGGAAAACGGTTATTATTCCTGGAATAATGGAACATATCGAACGTGCAGGCGTACATAGTGGAGATTCAATTGTAGTTTATCCACCTCAAACAATAACGCAAGAAGAAATTGATACTCTTGAAGATTACACGATGAAGTTAGCTAAAGGTTTAAATATCATTGGACTAATCAACATCCAATTTGTTATTGCGCATGATGGCGTGTATGTACTTGAAGTCAATCCACGTTCTAGTCGCACCGTGCCATTCTTAAGTAAAATTACTAATATTCAAATGGCACAATTAGCAATGCGTACGATTATGGGTGAAAAGCTTTCAGATTTAGGTTATCAACAAGGTATACAACCTTATTCTAAAGGTGTCTTTGTAAAAGCACCTGTATTTAGCTTTAATAAATTGAAAAATGTGGACATTACACTTGGACCAGAGATGAAATCTACCGGAGAAGTGATGGGTAAAGATCTCACGCTTGAAAAAGCATTATTCAAAGGACTTACTGGAAGTGGTGTAGAAGTTAAAGATCATGGTACAGTTCTAATAACTGTAAGTGATAAAGATAAAGATGAAATTGTTAAGATAGCCCATCGCCTAAATGAAGTAGGTTATAAAATTTTAGCTACTCAAGGTACAGCAGAAAAACTTCATGTAAATGGTATCCCAGTACAAGTTGTAGGTAAAATCGGTGGGGAAGACGATCTATTAACTCGAATTCAAAATGGTGAAGTTCAAATCGTTATTAATACTATGACTAAAGGTAAAGAAATTGAGCGAGATGGTTTCCAAATTCGTCGTACTACAGTAGAAAATGGTGTGCCATGCTTAACCTCATTAGATACTTCAAATGCCTTAACGAATGTAATTGAAAGTATGACATTCACTATGAGAAATATGTAATCGCTAAGTATTGAAGTTTAAAGGAGCTACAAGAATGAGAAATCTACCAATCATTGCATTAGATTTTAAATCCAAAGAAGAACTTAACACGTTTTTAGATCAATTTAATGAACCACTATGCGTTAAAATTGGTATGGAATTGTTTTATCAAACAGGGCCAGCATTAATTAAATCAATTAAAGACAGAGGTCATGATATCTTCTTAGATTTAAAATTACACGATATTCCAAACACTGTAAGTAAGGCCATGGAAGGTCTTGCACGTTTGGACGTCGATATTGTTAATGTCCATGCTGCTGGTGGTACTAAAATGATGGAAGAGGCAAAAAAAGGTTTAAGAAAATATAATGCTAATACTAAAATCATAGCAGTAACTCAATTAACTTCTACTACTGAGAAGCAACTACATGAAGAACAAAATATTCAAACAACAATGCAAGAAGCTGTACTTAACTACGCACGTTTAACAAAGAAAGCAGGATTAGATGGCGTTGTTTGTTCACCTCTTGAAGCTAAAATGATTACTGATGAATTAGGAACTGACTTTATGAAAGTAACACCAGGTATTAGACCGAAAGGTGTTGCTCAAAATGATCAGCAACGTATTACAACGCCTGAAGATGCTAAATCATTGGGATCAACACATATTGTTGTAGGTCGTCCAATTACTCAAGGTGATCATCCAGTAGAAAGCTATCAAAATATTAAAGAAAGTTGGTTAGGTTAAATGGCTAAAGATATTGCAAAAGCGTTATTAGATATAGAAGCAGTTTCACTATCTCCTACTGATTTATTCACATGGAGTTCAGGAATTAAATCACCTATTTATTGTGATAATCGTGTGACTTTAGGCTATCCTAAAGTGAGAAGTGCAATCAGAGATGGCTTGATACGTATCATTAATGAAAATTTTTCAAATGTTGAGATTGTCTCAGGCACTGCAACAGCTGGAATTCCCCATGCGGCTTATATTTCTGAAAAATTGGAATTACCTATGAATTATATACGTTCAAAAAGCAAAAATCATGGTAAACAGAACCAAATTGAAGGTGCTAAAAGTACTGGTAAAAATATAGTAGTTATTGAAGATCTTATTTCTACTGGAGGTTCTTCTGTAACTGCTGTTGAAGCTCTAAAAGAAGCTGGAGCAAATGTATTAGGTGTTGTAGCGATCTTTACGTATGGTTTATCAAAAGCTGCTCAAACTTTTGAAGAAGCGAACATTCCATTTTATACATTAAGTAACTATAACGAATTAGTTGAAGTTGCTAAAGAAGAAGGGAAAATATCTGAAAAAGATATTCAAACTTTAGTTGATTGGAGAGACAACTTGTCATAAGATAAGATTCGTAAGGGGGAAAACAAATGACAAAGAAAAATGAAAATAATCGTCTTTATGCCATTATGAAACATTGTAATGAATTTTTGAATCGACAAGATGATTATAGAGCCCCAGAATTGAAAGAATTTATGGATAAAAGTGTACCAGATTTTTCGCAAATGATGGATGATGCCTTTACGCACTCTACTGACATATTCAAACGTGCGAAGGAAAGTTTGCGTAGAAAAGGACAATTATAATTTATCAAAAAATATCAAAAGCAATTTTGAATTAAGATATAAAAGCCATTCAATGTCACAATACTCATTGAATGGCTTTTAATTATAGTTTTTTATTCTTAACCATGAAGAATTAAAATTAACGAATAAACATTTTAGTCATTAGCCAACCAATAAGTATTACGACTAGCAGAATTAATATTGGTACACCATAATGTATAAGCATAAAAACGCCTCCCAATGTTCAGTAATTATTATAAAAAGTTAAAGTACTAAGTTTTACATGAAGATAATAATTCTAATTAAAGAAATATTAAAAGTGTTTATTACTTTATTCTACAACGAAATCATTATCATGTTAAAATATTAAACGACATCAATGATTTGGTAAAGTAATGAAAATGGATAAATAAGGGGAGATACATAGTGGAAATACCTAAAATTACAACATTTTTAATGTTTAATGATTAAGCTGAAGAAGCGATTCATTTATATACAAGTTTGTTTGAAGATAGTCAAATCTTAGCGATGGTAAAATATGATGAGAATGGACCGGGAACACCTGGTTCAGTTCAGCATTCTATTTTTACATTAAATGGGCAGGTGTTTATGGCAATTGATGTTAATGGTGATGAAGAGTTACCAATGAATTCTGCAATGTCACTTTATGTAACCGTTAAAAACAGTTTAGAAATGGAACGTTTGTTTAACGGGCTTAAAAAAGAAGGAGCCATACTTATGCCTAAAACTGAAATGCCCCACTTTAGAGAATTTGCTTGGGTTCAAGATAAATTTGGAGTGAGTTTCCAACTCGCGTTACCAGAGAAATAAGTGATTGAATAAAAATCCGACCAATACGTTAAAAGATTGGTCGGATTTACTATCATGTATGATAGATTAAGATTCTTTCATTTGTTGAATCTTATCGTAATCAGGTGTTACATATAATGTTTTTTGGTTATCATAAGTAACAAAACCTGGTTTTGCTCCAGAAGGTTTATGTACATGTCTGATTTCTGTATAATCGACTGGAATTTGTCCAGAATTACCCGCTTTCGAGAAATAGCCTGCTACCATTGCCGCTTCTTTAATTGCCTTGTCGCTAGGGCTATGATTTAAAATGACAACGTGAGATCCTGGAATATCTTTTGTATGAAACCAAATATGATTTTTATGTGCCTTTTTATTAGTTAAATAATCATTTTGTTTGTTATTTTTACCCACAAGTATAGTGTCGCCATCTGATGATTGATAGGTTTGCAATTGAATTTGAGAGTGCTTCTTTTTCTTATTCGCTTTACGTTGTTTCATAAATCCTTGTTCAGCAAGTTCTTCACGAATGTCATCAATATCATTAACGGTAATATGATTTAGTTGTTGCTCTATGTTATCAAAGTAATCAATATTTTCTTTGGTAAGCTTTATTTGATGATTGAGTTCGTGCTCACGTGTTTTCATACGATTATATTGTTTATAGTAATATTGTGCATTGACTGAATGAGATTTTGTAGGATTTAAAGGAATAGTTATTTCTTTACCTGTGTAGTAATTTAACGCAGTTAATGATTCATCTCCTTGCTTAATACGATAGATATTAGCTGTGATTAATTCACCATATAATTGTTGCGTTTCTTTATCTTTTGCGCTTTCATATTCATCAATAAGCTTGTTAAGTTTATTTTGTTGTTTTTGTAACTGTTGTTGAACAAACTTCACTAAATCATTCGCTCTTTGTTTGACGCGTTCACGCTCTCCACGTGCATCATAATAGCGATCTAATAAGTCGTTAAGAGAATCATACTCCACCACATCATCATAAAACTGCTTTAGTTTCATAAAATAAAAATCTTCTTTACCTGTATCGTGATTTTTATGAAAAACAGGTGTAGGTACTGCAGTTGTTTCTACCATTACTTCATCAAATGCTTCAGGTAGCGTTTCTTGAGTCATAAATTGGCGTCGACTCACAATTTCATTTGCAATTAAGGGACTAAATCCTTCAAATGTATTTAGTAATTGTTTAGCAATTTTACCTGAGTTGAAATCTATATATTTTAAAACGTCTTTACCGCTTAACGCATATGGGTTTAATTTATTTTGACTAGGTGGAGCTTCATATTGAAAACCAGGCATAACTGTTCGATAGTGATTGGTATTAGGCGTAAGGTGTTTGAAGCCTTCTATAATTTTTCGGTTGTTATCGACGAGTATAAGATTACTATGTTTACCCATAATTTCTAATATAATCGTTCTATTCATTGTATCGCCGATTTCATCTTTACTTTGAATGTCAATTTCAACACGTCTATCATTGCCAACTTGACTAATACTCTTTATAAAGCCACCTTCTAGATGTTTACGAAAAACACGCGCAAGCATAGGAGGATTAAACGGATTATCATATTTTTTGTTCGTAAGTTGTAAACGAGAAAAACTGGGATGTATGGATAAAAGTAATTGATGATTTTTACGATTTTGTCTAACTATGATAATGATTGTGTCATTTTCTGGTTGATTAATCTTATGAATTCGACCAGAGACTAAATCTTGAAGCGATTCAATCATTTTTTTAGTAAATAAGCCATCATAAGCCATAATTATCTGCCACCTTAAAATGCTTCATTCATCATATTGTAACATGTGCAAAGTGTCAGGTCATAATGAAAGTTTATTAGGAAGATATTGTTATTGCTGTTAATAAACTCAATACCTCCTTTGAAAAATGATTTTTTTAAACTTCAAAAATTATTATGTCCCTCATCATCTAAATTTGGGCGGTACGTTGATTGATATTTCAATGTTTAAGAGAAAGTACGTCTATACATATATGAGTCCAATATGATATTATATTTAAATAATAGAAGAATAGCTTAGAGAGGTCGTAAGGCATGGATAATGAAAAAGGACTGTTAATTGTTCTTTCAGGCCCTTCAGGTGTTGGAAAGGGAACTGTTAGAAAGAGTATTTTTGAAGACCCAACTACTTCATACAAGTACTCTATATCAATGACGACACGTAATATGCGTGAAGGTGAAGTTGATGGTGTAGATTACTTTTTCAAGACGAAAGAGGAATTTGAGGCGTTAATCAAAGACGACCAATTTATTGAATATGCTCAATATGTAGGAAATTATTACGGCACACCCGTTCAATATGTTAAAGATACAATGGATCAAGGGTATGATGTATTTTTAGAAATTGAAGTTGAAGGTGCTAAGCAAGTGAGAAAGAAATTTCCAGATGCTTTATTTATTTTCCTAGCTCCACCAAGTCTCGATGATTTAAGAGAACGTTTGGTCGGTAGAGGTACAGAATCAGATGACAAGATTCAAAGTCGAGTAAATGAAGCTCGTAAAGAAGTGGAAATGATGAACTTATATGACTACGTTGTAGTTAACGATGAAGTTGAACTTGCAAAGAATCGAGTTCAGTCTATAGTTGAAGCTGAACATTTAAAAAGAGAACGTATCGAAGCTAAATATAGAAGAATGTTACTGGAGGTCAAAAAATAATGTTAAATCCACCATTAAATCAACTAACTGCTAAAATTAATTCAAAATATCTTATTGCTACAACAGCAGCTAAAAGAGCACGTGAATTAGATGAAAAAGGTGAAACAGCACTTTTAAATCAATATCATTCAGCTAAACCAGTAGGTCAAGCACTTGAAGAAATTGCTGATGGTAAAATTAAACCAGTCGTACCTGAAGAATATTTAGGTTAAGACTTCATATTAAATTGACACACCTTAAGTTTAGGTGTGTTTTTTTAATTTAACTATAAATTTGTGTATAATGAACTTAAATTAGAAGTTGTTTGGTGAGGTTTAAATTTATTTTAAATACTCATCTTTTTTAATCAATTAGACGTCAATAATTGTTTAAAGTACTCATCTTTATTTAGTTTACGTTTTTATAACAAATATAAAGTTTTACCATTTATAAATTAAATTTATTAGAATATAATAGACATGTCGATAAAGTAACAAGGGAGAATATAAACTATGAAACATATTTTATTAGCTGTAACTGGTGGAATAGCTGCATATAAAGCAATCGATTTAACAAGTAAATTAACACAATTGGGATATGATGTGAGAGTCATGCTCTCGGATCATGCACAAGAATTTGTAACTCCACTAGCATTTCAAGCTATTAGTAAAAATCCCGTTTACACAGGTACGTTCAAAGAAAAAACACCACAAGACATTCAACATATATCTTTAGGTGATTGGGCGGATGCTATTATTGTTGCACCAGCAACTGCTAATATGATTGCGAAACTAAGTGTAGGTATAGCTGATGATTTGATTACGTCAACGTTACTTGCGACAACAACAACGAAATTTGTAGCACCAGCTATGAATGTAAACATGTATGATAATCCACGTACACAAAATAATATCAAAATCTTAAAGCAAGACGGTTATCAATTCATAGAACCAGGTGATGGTTATTTAGTTTGTGGTTATATGGCTAAAGGGCGTATGGAAGAACCACTTCAAATAGTGTCAATGATTAATCAATTTTTTGTTAATGAAAAAGAAATATCATCAAGTTCATTTTTAGGAAAGAAAGCGTTAGTAACGGCAGGACCAACAGTTGAAGTGATTGACCCAGTGCGTTATGTTTCGAATCGTTCCTCAGGTAAAATGGGTTTTGCAATTGCTGAAGCATTACGAGATAAAGGTGCTAAAGTGACTTTAGTGAGTGGACCCACACAATTAAAAGCCCCTGATGGTATTGAAGTTGTTCATGTGCAAAGTGCTGAAGATATGTTTCAAGCAGTAAAGTGTCGATATATTGAACAAGATATAGTTATAAAGGCAGCAGCAGTATCAGACTATACGCCATCTGAAGTATTAGAACATAAAATAAAAAAACAAGATGGAGATTTATCAGTAAAATTTAAACGTACTCAAGACATATTAAAATATTTAGGTGACAATAAAAAACATCAATATCTTGTAGGTTTTGCAGCTGAAACACAAAATATAGAACAATATGCACAAGATAAATTGGAACGTAAAAATGCAGACGTTATTATTTCTAATAATGTAGGTGATCAATCAATAGGTTTTAATTCAGATGATAATGAACTCATGATGCATTTTAAAGATAAACAAACAGTCAAGATTAAAAAAGGTAAAAAAGTAGCGTTAGCGCGACAAATAATAGAAGAATTAGAAACTAGGTGGCAACAATGATTGCAAAAGTAATTGTTGATATTCCATCAAAGAGTGTAGATTTTAAATTCGATTATATAGTTCCAACGCATTTGGAACACGTGATTCAGATAGGCGTCCGTGTTATTGTTCCATTCGGATCGCGTACTATTCAAGGCTATGTCATGAATATCCAAGAAGCACCTGATGGGAATGTCGAAATATCTAAACTAAAAGCAATTAAAGAAGTACAAGATATTCAACCTGAATTAACGCCTGAATTGATCAAATTAAGTGAATGGATGAGTCATTTTCACGTGACAAAGCGTATTTCTGTCTTGGAAGCCATGTTACCGAGGGCGATAAAAGCTAAATATACTAAGGCATTTAAGCTGATAAAAGCGAATGATATTGCGGACTCAGTTTTAGCCAAATTTAATAAAGATGGTTATTATTTTTACAAAGATGTACAACACAATAATGACTTAGAAAAAATGATGACACTGTTGAGGGAGGGTCTCATTCGAGAAGAGACATTATTGTCTCAAAGCACAAAAAAGAAAACACAAAGAGCAGTGGCTATTTTGGAAGAGTTAAATAATGATAAAGTGCTTGCTCGATTAGAGAAATACACTAAACAATATGATTTATATGCTTTTTTAATGGAAGAAGCACACCGTACAGTTTTTTTAAAAGAAATTGAAGAAATGGGTCTTTCACGATCTAGTTTAGATGCTCTAATCAAAAAGGGATATGTCGAAAAATATGACGCTGAAGTCGAACGTGATCCATTCGCAAATCGTATTTTTGAACAAGAAAAGAAGAGAGAGTTAACTGATGATCAACAACGCGCTTTTACAGCTATTAAACACCATATCAATAGTGATGAAGAGAGAACATTTTTATTGCATGGCGTGACAGGATCAGGTAAAACGGAAGTCTATTTACAAACCATAGAAGAAGTCCTCAATAAAGGTAAGGAAGCAATGATGTTAGTACCTGAAATTGCTTTAACACCACAAATGGTTTTAAGGTTTAAACGTCGTTTTGGAGATGATGTAGCTGTACTTCATTCCGGTTTATCAAAGGGTGAAAGATATGATGAATGGCAAAAAATTAGAGACGGTCGTGCAAGAGTCAGTATTGGTGCACGTTCAAGTATCTTCGCGCCGTTTAAGCATTTAGGAATTATTATAATTGATGAAGAGCATGAATCTACATATAAACAAGAAGATTATCCTAGATATCATGCAAGAGATATTGCGCAATGGAGAAGTAGATATCATAAATGTCCTGTTGTGTTAGGTAGTGCGACACCAAGTCTAGAATCTTATGCGAGAGCAGAAAAAAATGTCTATGAATTATTGACGCTACCTCATAGAGTTAATCATCAAGCTTTACCACACATAGATATTGTTGATATGCGTAATGAATTAAGGAAGGGAAATAGGTCAATGTTTTCAACAACGTTGAGAGAAGCGATTCAGGAACGTATAGATAAACAAGAACAAATTGTTCTATTTTTAAATAGACGAGGATATGCTTCATTTACGTTATGTAGAGATTGTGGATATGTACCTCAATGTCCGAACTGCGATATTTCGTTGACGTATCACAAAACAACAGATCAATTGAAATGTCACTATTGCGGTTATCAGGAAACTCCGCCAAACAAATGTCCGAGCTGCGAAAATGACCACATTCGACAGGTCGGTACTGGTACGCAACGTGTTGAAGAATTATTACAACAAGAGTTTCCTACTTTACGGATTATACGTATGGACGTTGATACTACCTCTAGAAAAGGAGCACATGAAAAGTTATTAAACGATTTTGAAGCGGGTAAAGGGGATATTTTATTGGGAACTCAAATGATTGCTAAAGGTCTTGATTACCCCAACATTACTCTGGTAGGAGTATTAAACGCAGATACGATGTTAAACTTGCCAGATTTTCGAGCAAGTGAGAGAACGTATCAACTGTTAACTCAAGTATCTGGACGTGCTGGGCGTCATGAAAAAGAAGGACAAGTGATTATTCAAACATATAATCCTGATCACTATGCGATTGAAGATGTTAAACTGAATGATTATTTTACTTTTTATCAAAAGGAAATGAATTATCGTAAATTAGGAAAATATCCACCTTATTATTTCTTAATCAATTTTACGATTTCTCATCAAAATATGAAAAAGGTAATGGAAGCATCTAAGCATATTCATCAAATTTTATTACAACATTTAAGTGACAAAGTGTTAGTTTTAGGGCCTTCTCCTGCTGCATTATCTCGTATTAATAATGAATATCGCTTTCAAATTTTAATTAAATACAAAAGTGAACCCCAGTTACATAACGCACTCAAATATTTAGATGATTATTATCGTGATAAATATGTTAAAGAAAAATTAGCATTAAAAATTGATATTAATCCTCAAATGATGATGTGATGTAAGTAATATAAACAGGTTAGGACATAAACCTCAAAATAACAGCACTAAGATGGTTTAATTATTTAATCATCTTAGTGCTTTCTTTATATTTAAAACCCTCGCAAAAATATGGTGTCTATATATATAATTTTATATTAAAATACTTAAAAAATAAGGCACTTTCGTATAATTTAATAAACATTACTAAATTAACGAGGTGCCTTATGCATAAAAATTATAAAAAGATTTAACTTACGCTACTAATGGAAAGTTCAGTTCAAATTCCATGAAATGATATATCGCAGCATAAACTATTTTAAAATCTTTTTAATGATAAACAAGATAATTAATTAAACTCACTTGTATTTCTTTGATATTAACATTACATTCTAACGTTACCATTTTCATCAGCAGGTTTGAACAATGTCAATACTGCACTAATGATAGCTAAAACATGAGGTATTGCCGTCCAACAGAATAAAATATGCATCAATCCTTGGAAAGGTTTATCAGCATAAAATTTATGAATCCCAAAGCTACCAAGAAATACTGCTAATAAAATATAAATTACTTTATTTACTTCCATTTTATCGACCTCCAATCATAATACTAAAAGCTATATAACTGTTATTATTTAATATTTTATAATTTTTAAAGTTAAAATCAATTGATTCACTCTATAACAAATATATTTCAGTCTAAAGTAGTAGTATATAATAACGTTTCTTTTTTCAAAGGTCGCAATTTCAATGCAATTAAGTTATAATGATATGATGAATTTTAAAGAGGAGCCAATGAGATGACTACACAGAAATTAGTTAAATCGACTCATCCTATGTTGAAAAAAGAAATTCTACCTGTAAGTGCCTTCGATGAAAATTTAAGAACGTTATTACAAGATTTGGAAGATACACTTTATGAGGAAGAAGCTGTTGCAATTAGTGCCCCTCAAATTGGAATGAATCAGCGTGTAGCACTAATTGATATGGAATATGAAGGATTGTTGCAGTTGATTAATTCAGTTATTTTAAATCAATCTCACGAGACGGTGACTGAATTGGAGGGCTCTATTAGTTTGCCGAACGTTTTTGGTGAAGTGGAGCGTAGTAACATGATTGTTGTTCAAAGTTATGACGTTAACGGGTATCAAGTCGAATTAACAGCTTATGATGATGTTGCACGTATGATTCAACATATGGTAGATCATCTCAATGGTATTCTTTTTACTGATAAATCAATCCGTATATTAAACGAAACAGAAGTGGAGGCGTATTTTGACAATGAGTAAAATAATTTTTATGGGGACACCTGATTTTTCAACTAAAGTATTAGAAATGTTAATTGCTGAACATGATGTGATTGCTGTTGTCACTCAACCCGATCGACCAGTAGGACGAAAGAAAATTTTGACACCACCTCCAGTTAAAAAAGTGGCCGTTGAACATGAAATTCCTGTTTACCAACCTGAGAAATTAAACAACTCATCAGAACTTGAAGAACTGTTATCTTTAGATGCCGATATCATTGTTACAGCTGCGTTTGGTCAGTTACTTCCGGAATCATTGTTAAAGGCACCAAGATTAGGCGCAATTAATGTACACGCATCCTTACTTCCAAAATATCGTGGTGGAGCGCCAATTCACCAAGCAATTATTGATGGTGAAAAAGAAACAGGCATTACCATTATGTATATGGTGAAAAAATTAGATGCCGGCAATATTATATCTCAAAAAGCCATCCGTATTGACGATAGTGATAGTGTAGGGACTATGCATGATAAATTAAGCTTTTTAGGTGCAGAATTACTAAAAGATACGCTTCCATGCATTATAGCTGGTACTAACGATAGTATTCCACAAGACGACACAAAAGCAACTTTTGCTTCGAATATTTCTCGTGAAGATGAAAGAATCGATTGGCAACAAAGTGCACAAGCGATTCATAATCATATACGTGGTTTATCACCATGGCCAGTAGCATATACAACGATGGATGATAAAAATCTTAAGTTATTTGATGCACACATCGTCACAGATAAAAAAGCTAAACCTGGAGTTATAATAGAGACTACCAAAAAAGAATTAATTATCGGAACAGGCTCAAATGATGCGATTGCACTGACAGAAATTCAATTTGCTGGTAAAAAACGAATGCAAGTCGTAAATTATTTAAGTGGTGTTCAAGATACGTTAGTTGGGAAACAATTAGTATGAATAAATCTGTAAGAATGTACGCATTTGAAACAATACAAGAAATTTTAAATGAAGGCGCGTATAGTAATCTGAAAATGAATGAAGTACTATCTTCAAATAAAATTAATTCAGTAGATAGAAGTTTATATACAGAACTTGTATACGGAACGATTAAAAGAAAATATGCTTTAGATTATATGTTAAAACCTTTTGTTAAAACTAAAATTAAAGGATGGGTACGTCAGTTACTATGGATGAGTCTATATCAATTTATGTATTTAGACAAAGTTCCTAATCATGCCATTATTAATGAAGCAGTTGATATCGCTAAAAATCGTGGTAGTCATCATAATGGAAATATTGTTAATGGCATTTTACGTACCGTCATGCGTAGTGAGTTACCTCGCTTTAGTGATATAAGTGATGATAAAAAGAGAATTGCTATACAGTATAGTTTACCTAAATGGATTGTTGACCATTGGGCAACTCACTACGGAATTGAAACAACCGAGTCTATTGCTCAATCATTTTTAGAACCAGTAAATATGACAGTAAGAGCAAATATTTCTCGTGGTTCAATCGACTCAACAATACAACGATTGGAAGACGAAGGTTATGATGTTAAAAAAGATAGTATTTTACCATTTTGTCTTTACATTTCTGGTTTGCCTATCATTAATTCCATAGCATTTAAAGATGGATATGTTTCAATTCAAGATAAGAGTTCCATGATGGTTGCTCATATTATGAATTTAGGACGAGATGATAAAGTATTAGATGCATGTAGTGCACCTGGTGGAAAAGCATGTCATATGTCAGAAATATTATCACCTGAAGGATACGTCGATGCAACAGATATTTATGATCATAAGATTAAACTTATTCAACATAATATAAATAAGTTGAAACTTAATAATATTCATGCTTTTAAACATGATGCAACCGTTTCATATAACACGATGTATGATAAAATTCTTGTTGATGCACCGTGTAGTGGTCTAGGAGTGCTTAGACATAAACCAGAAATTAAATATAGTCAGTCACATAAAAGTATCTTGGCTCTTGTTGAATTGCAACTTCAAATATTGGAGAATATTAAACATAATGTGAAACCTGGTGGTACAATCGTATACTCAACATGTACTATAGAACAAATGGAAAACGAAAATGTCATTTATACTTTTTTAAAGCAAAATAAAGATTTCGAGTTTGAGCCATTCCAACACCCTGTTACTGGTGAACGAGTTAAAATATTACAAATACTGCCTCAAGATTTTAACTCTGATGGATTCTTTATAACCAAAATAAAAAGAAAGGACAGTTAATGATGATCACTGCAGAAAAGAAGAAGAGAAATAAGTTCCTGCCTAATTTTGATAAACAATCTATCTATTCATTGAGATACGATGAAATGCAACAATGGTTAATTGATCATGGTCAACAAAAATTTAGAGCTAAACAAGTTTTTGAATGGCTATATCAAAAGAGGGTGAATAGCATTGATGAAATGACAAATTTATCAAAAGATTTGCGACAAGTTCTAAATGATAACTTTGCTATGACGACATTGACAACTGTTGTTAAACAAGAAAGTAAAGATGGCACTATCAAATTTTTATTTGAGTTACAAGATGGTTATACAATTGAAACTGTTCTAATGAGACATGAGTATGGAAATTCGGTCTGTGTTACTACTCAAGTAGGTTGCAGAATTGGTTGTACTTTCTGTGCCTCTACTTTAGGTGGACTTAAACGTAATTTAGAAGCAGGCGAAATCGTTTCACAAGTATCAACAGTTCAAAAAGCTTTAGATGAAACTGATGAGCGTGTATCACAAATTGTTATTATGGGTATTGGCGAACCATTTGAAAATTATGATGAGATGATGGATTTCTTAAGAATCGTCAATGATGATAATAGTTTAAACATTGGTGCTCGTCATATTACTGTATCTACATCAGGTATCATTCCAAGAATATACGATTTTGCGGAAGAAGATATACAAATTAATTTTGCTGTGAGTCTTCATGGTGCTAAGGATGAAATTCGTTCTAGACTTATGCCAATCAATCGAGCTTATAATGTTGAAAAGTTAATGGAAGCGATTCGTTACTATCAAGAAAAAACGAATCGTCGTGTGACTTTTGAATATGGGTTGTTTGGTGGCGTAAATGATCAGCTTGAACATGCGAGAGACTTAACACACTTGATTAAAGGACTTAACTGTCATGTCAATTTAATACCAGTTAACCATGTTCCAGAGCGTAATTATGTAAAAACACCTAAAGATGATATCTTTAAATTTGAAAAAGAATTAAAGAGATTAGGAATCAATGCTACAATTAGACGTGAGCAAGGTTCAGATATTGATGCAGCCTGTGGTCAATTAAGAGCGAAGGAACGACAAGTAGAAACGAGGTAAGGACATATGTTAAACGCACAATTTTTTACTGATACTGGACAACATCGAGAGAAGAACGAAGATGCTGGTGGTATTTTTTACAACCAAACACAGCAACAAATGTTAGTATTATGTGATGGCATGGGTGGGCATAAAGCTGGGGAAATAGCCAGTCAATTTGTCACTTACGAGCTTCAAAAGCGTTTTGAAGATGAAAACCTTATTGAAATAGATCGTGCAGAATCATGGTTGCGTTCAAACATTAAAGATATCAATTTTCAATTGTATAACTATGCTCAAGAAAACAATGAATATCGAGGTATGGGGACAACACTTGTATGTGCAATCATTTTTGATAAAGAAATTGTCGTTGCAAATGTTGGTGATTCTCGTTCCTATGTCATAAATCAAAGAAGAATGGACCAAATTACAAGTGATCATTCATTTGTTAATCATTTGGTTATGACAGGTCAAATAACAAAAGAAGAAGCGTTTAATCATCCACAACGTAATATTATTACTAAAGTCATAGGAACAGATAAACGGGTATCTCCAGATTTATTTATTAAAAAAACGCAATTCTATGACTTTTTACTACTCAATTCTGATGGCCTCACAGACTATGTACGAGACTATGAGATACAAGAAGTATTAAACGAAGAAGCTTCTCTTGATGATCATGGCGAGAAGTTACTAAGTTTAGCAATGGCACATGATTCAAAAGATAATGTCAGCTTTATCCTTTCTTCTTTAGAAGGTGGTAAAGTATGATAGGCAAGACAATTAATGAACGTTATGAGGTTATTGATAAGCTTGGTGGCGGTGGAATGAGTATTGTATACCTAGCTGAAGATACAATACTTAATCGTAAAGTAGCTATCAAAGCAATTTCAATTCCTCTACGTGAAAAAGAAGAAACCTTAAAACGCTTTGAAAGAGAAGTACATAATTCGTCACAACTTTCGCATGATAATATAGTGAGTATGGTTGATGTAGATGAGGAAGATGATTGTTTCTATCTTGTAATGGAATACATAGAAGGTCCTACTTTAGCCGAGTATATCGAAAATCATGGTCCTCTTAGTGTGGAAACAGCGATACAATTTACTGAACAAATTCTAAGTGGTATCAAACATGCACATGACATGAGAATTGTGCATCGCGATATTAAACCTCAAAATATTCTTATAGATAAGAATAAAACATTGAAAATTTTTGATTTTGGTATTGCTAAAGCTTTAAGTGAAACGTCATTAACGCAAACAAACCATGTACTTGGTACTGTACAATATTTATCTCCAGAACAGGCTAAAGGTGAAATGACTGACGAAAGTACAGACATTTATTCTATTGGAATTGTATTATATGAAATGCTTGTAGGTGAACCACCATTTAATGGAGAAACTGCAGTTAGTATTGCTATTAAACATATTCAAGATTCAATTCCAAATATTACCACCGAGAAAAGAGAAGAAGTACCACAATCATTAAGTAACGTAATTTTACGAGCCACAGAAAAAGATAAAACTCATCGTTATCATACTGTGCAAGAAATGAGAGATGATTTAGCTAGTGCGTTGCATGAAAATCGTGTCAATGAAGATAAGTATGAATTGGATAAAACGAAAACAGTTCCTTTAACTAGGGAAGAATTAAATCAAACCATGCATGATCATAAAGGTCATAGCAATCTTAATAAGACAATGCAAATACCTATCGTCAATGAACCATTACAGCAACAAAAATTTCAGTCTTCTGAATCACGTTATTACCAAAATGGTTCGAAAAAGCCTTCGAAAATGAAAGTGATTATTTTATCAATTGTTTTTATATTATTATTAATAGCTCTTATTTCATTTGTAGCAATGGGTTTATTTGGAAATAAATATGAAGAGATTCCGGATATTTCAGGTAAATCGGAAAAGCAAGCAGAACAAGTATTAAAAAGTCATCACCTCAAGTTAGGGGATATTTCAAGAAGTTACAGTGATAAATATCCTGAAAATCAAGTAATCAAATCTGATCCAAAGAGTGGAGAACGTGTTGAGCAAGGTGATACAGTTGATATAGTTCTTTCGAAAGGACCAGAAAAGGTTAAAATGCTAAATCTTGTAGGTATGACAAAGGATGAAGCTTTAAAGAAATTAAAAGATTTAGGATTCAAAGATATCGATGTTGAACAGGCTTATAGTAATTCTTTCGAAAAAGGATTAATTTCTGAACAAAATGTTACCGCTAATAGTGAAGTTGCTTTAAACGACCACCATATTAAAATTTACGAATCATTAGGAATTCGCCAAGTTTATGTAAGTAATTATGAAAATAAGTCCTATGAAACTGCAAAAAAAGAATTAGAAGCAAAAGGATTTAAAGTACAAGCTACTAAAGAAAATAACGATGATGTAAAAAAAGGTAATGTTATCATGCAATCACCAAAAAATAAATCAGTTGATGAAGGATCAACCATCTCATTAACTGTTTCAAAAGGTAAACCAGGAGATAGCGAAGATGACAAAGATGTAACAACTAAAACTGAGACGGTTAAAGTGCCATATACAGGCAGTAAAGGTAAGAGTCAAACTGTAGAAGTATTTATACGTGATGAAGATAACAGTGGTGATTCCCCAGCTCAAACTTATAAGATTAAAAAGGATAAGACGATTAGTATTCCTTTAAAAATCGATAAAGGAAAAAGTGCTGGTTACACGGTTAGAGTTGATGATAAAATTGTCGCAGATAAAGATGTAAACTATGATGATTAATTGAATAAACAAGATACCCCTATGTTTGATTATGGCTAAGATACGAACATAGGGGATTTTATTTCAAAAAGACAAAGAGTAATTATTTATCATTGAATTTCTTTTTTACAGAGATATTCGAAGATAAATTAAAATATATTACAGCAGTTTAATATATTTTAATGATAATGAATTTGATATAATATTGAGAGTAAAACAAAGATGAGAGGTGTCATTTTGAAGTCTGGTCGAATCGTAAAATTAATTAGTGGTGTATATAAAGTAGATGTAAATGGAGTACGATACGACACTAAACCACGTGGATTATTTAGAAAGAAGAAATTTTCCCCAGTTGTTGGTGATATCGTTGATTTTGAAGAACAAAATAGTCAAGAAGGATATATTCACTATGTTCATGAAAGAAACAATGAACTTAAACGCCCTCCAGTAAGTAATATAGATCAACTAGTCATTGTTATGAGTGCAGTTGAGCCACAATTTTCGACGCAATTATTAGATCGATTTCTAGTTATTGCACATTCATATCATCTTAAACCAAGAATATTGATAACAAAGCGTGATTTAGCCTCACAACAAGAAAAAGAGGAAATTAATGCAGCTTTAACAGTTTATAGTAATATTGGATATCCAACGCAATTTGTTGGTAAAGAAGACGATAAGCTATCAATCGTAAATAAATGGCATAAGGGTTTAATTGTCTTAAGTGGTCAATCTGGAGTAGGAAAAACGACATTTTTGAATCATTGTCATCCTCACTTGAATTTAGCGACTAATAATATTTCTAAGTCACTTAACCGTGGTAAACATACGACAAGACATGTAGAACTTTATGATAGAGATAATGGTTATATTGCTGATACACCAGGCTTTAGTGCATTAGATTTTAATCATATTGAGAAAGAAGATTTGAAGGATTATTTTATCGAAATTCAAGCAGCAAGTGAAAGTTGTAAATTTCGCAATTGCAATCATATTAAAGAACCTCATTGTAACGTGAAATCTGAGGTGACAGAAAGAAAAATTGCTAAATTTAGATATCATCATTATTTACAGTTATATAATGAAATCTCTAACAGAAGGGTACGATATTAGATGGTTAAAGTTTTGCCTTCACTTTTATCAGTGGACTTTTTAAATTTAAAAGAAGAGCTCAATCAATTAAAAAAAGCGAATGTTGACGGTTTACACTTTGATGTCATGGATGGTCAATTTGTACCAAATATTTCAATTGGCATACCGATATTAGATGCCGTAAGAAGCCAAACCAATTTACCTATTGATGTGCATTTAATGATCGAAAAGCCTGAAAATTATATTGAACTATTTGCAAAGCATGGTGCAGACATGATTTCTGTGCATATTGAAGCAACACCACATATCCATCGTGTTATTGAACAAATTAAGCAATTAAACAAAAAAGCAGGTGTAGTTATCAATCCAGGGACACCTGTGGAAGTAATAATTCCTATATTAGGTATTGTGGATTATATATTAGTGATGACAGTTAATCCAGGATTCGGTGGTCAATCATTTATTGATCAGTGTGTGACTAAAATCGAGCAACTGAATCAGCTCAAACACGAGAACCAACTAACGTTTGATATAGAGGTAGACGGTGGTATTAATGATAAGACAAGTAAACTTTGTGTCGAACTAGGTGCAACAATGTTAGTTACAGGTTCTTATTTCTTTAAACAAAAGGACTACGCTAAAGTAACTGCTATGCTGAAAGGGTGCTAACAATGAAAGTTAACTTATTATGTTCAAAACGTTTGTTACCTCATCAACTCTTGTATCATAGAAAAGAAGAAGATTGGGCAGGTATCGATAGAGGTGCATTAGTTCTCCTTGAACAAGGAATTAAACCTGTTTTTTCAGTGGGAGATTTTGATTCTGTCAATGACGAAGAACGTCATATATTGAAAGAACAACTCAATATTCGTCCTGTTAAAGCTGAAAAGGATGATACTGATTTAGCACTAGGAGTAGAGCAAGCTGTTCAATGCGGTTATAGTGATATACATATTTTTGGTGCTACGGGTGGAAGATTAGATCATTTTATGGGTGTAATTCAAATTTTGCAAAAACCGCAGTATATTAATCAGCGTATTCATTTTAAAGTTATAGATGAAAGGAACGAAATTAAATTACTAAATGTAGGAATTCATAAAGTAGAAAAGAATAGTAGTTATCCTTATATATCATTCATACCTCTTTGTGAAGATGTAGTGATATCATTAAAAGACTTTAAATATAATTTAAATCATGAACATTTAAACGTAGGTTCAACATTAACTATTTCAAATGAAGTTGAATCAAACACAGCAACTATTATAGTTGAGAGAGGGCGCGTTTTACAGATGCGTAGTAGTGATTAAGCATCTTTATGACAAGATATAAAAAAGACCTTAGAGGACGGAGCCTTTAAGGTCTTAAAAAATATCCTCCACATAAGGATATTTTAAGTGTGCATTATATTTATTAAACTCTAGTAACTTTACCAGATTTTAAAGCACGTGCAGAAACCCAAACTTTTTTAGGTTTACCGTCTACTAGGATTCTAACTTTTTGAAGGTTAGCGTTCCATCTGCGTTTGTTCGCATTTAAAGCGTGTGAACGATGATTACCAGTCGAAGCTTTACGACCTGTTACGTAACATTGTTTACCCATGAAAGTACCTCCTTTAATAAATATAAATACACATAACTACTTATACACTTTAATAAGATAACATATAA
Organism: Staphylococcus saccharolyticus; assembly: GCF_900458815.1. Taxonomy (NCBI): domain Bacteria; kingdom Bacillati; phylum Bacillota; class Bacilli; order Caryophanales; family Staphylococcaceae; genus Staphylococcus; species Staphylococcus saccharolyticus. Next base: position 1,562,613 of record NZ_UHDZ01000001.1, on the reverse strand, counting down.
AGAGGTAGTGAGCAATAAAGAGTTTAATAATTTGTAATATTATACATTATAATGATAATAATTATGGTATAATTGTATGCTGTGGAGTTATATAGTATGATACTGTAAAGAAATAGTTAAATCTATACAATAAATTTATAAAAGTAATTATACAAAAATTGAAACTACAAATGTTATTAATAAGAAGTATCGACAATAATTTAATTTTTAAAGTATACAGGACATTAGGGATTATTTGATTAAATACAGAGTGCTTTAAAAATAATACTCTGAAATTTTCAGGAGGAAAAGAAAATGACATTAGAAATTTCAAATGACTACGGTAAAATTGATATTTCAAATGATGTAATCGCATCAGTAGTGGGTGGTAAAGCCGTTGAAAGTTATGGCATCGTTGGTATGGCATCAAGACAGCAAGTTAGAGATGGTATTGCGGAAATCTTAGGTCATGAAAACTATGCTAAAGGTATTAAAGTAAGAGAAGAAAACGGAATTATTGATGTAGATATGTATATTATTGTAAGTTATGGTGTGAAAATTTCTGAGGTAGCAAGCAATCTTCAATCTACTGTTAAATATACTTTGGAAAAAACACTGAATGTAAAAGTTAACTCTATTAATATTTTCGTACAAGGTGTACGTTTAAACGATACAGTCAAAAAGGCTTAGGAGGACAACGTGAAATGATTAGCAAAATTAATGGTAAATTATTTGCCGATATGATTATACAAGGGGCACAAAATTTATCAAATAATGCAGATTTAGTGGATTCATTAAACGTATATCCTGTTCCAGACGGAGACACAGGAACAAATATGAATTTAACTATTACTTCTGGACGTGAGGAAGTAGAAACTAATTTATCTCAAAATATTGGAGAACTAGGTAAAACATTTTCCAAGGGATTACTAATGGGAGCTCGTGGTAATTCTGGAGTCATTCTTTCTCAATTATTTAGAGGTTTTTGTAAAAACATTGAGACCGAAACGGAAATTGATGTTCAGCAGTTTGCAGAAAGTTTTCAAGCAGGTGTTGAAACAGCATATAAAGCGGTAATGAAACCAGTTGAAGGTACCATCTTAACAGTGGCCAAAGATGCTGCAAATGCTGCAATTGATAAAGCAAGCCAAGTTAAAGATTGTGTTGAATTAATGGAACATGTGATTCAAGTCGCTAGTGATTCTCTAGATAATACGCCAAACTTATTAGCAGTACTTAAAGAAGTTGGTGTCGTGGATAGCGGTGGTAAAGGGTTACTATGCGTTTATGAAGGGTTCTTAAAAGGTTTAAAAGGTGAAAAGATTGAAGCACAAACGCCTAAACTTGATACTGACTCGTTCGTTAATGATGATCACGACTTTCATGGAGTGATTAATACTGAAGACATCGTCTATGGCTATTGTACTGAAATGATGGTACGTTTTGGCAAGAACAAAAAGCCTTTTGATGAACAAGAATTTCGTAATGATATGTCTCAATTTGGTGATTCATTATTAGTTATCAATGATGATGAAATTGTTAAAGTTCATGTACATACTGAACATCCTGGGAATGTATTTAATTATGGTCAAAAGTATGGTGAGTTAATAAAACTTAAAGTTGAAAATATGCGCGAGCAACATAGAGAAGTCATCCGAAAAGAACAAGATGGACAATTACATCAAAAGCATGCTGAACCTCAAACTGTAGAGTCTGCAGTTATCACAATTTCTATGGGTGAAGGTATTTCAGAATTATTTACATCAATGGGTGCTACGCACATCATTAGTGGTGGTCAGACGATGAATCCTTCAACAGAAGATATAGTTAACGTAATAGAACAATCACAATGTAAACGTGCAATTATTTTACCTAATAATAAAAATATTTTAATGGCTAGTGAACAAGCAGCAAGTATTGTAGAGGCAGAAACAGTTGTTATTCCTACAAAATCAATACCTCAAGGTATTACTGCGCTATTCCAATATGATGAAGGCTCTTCATTAGAGGAAAATAAAAATCATATGGAAACAGCTTTAGATACGGTTCAATCTGGATCAGTAACGTTTGCTGTAAGAGATACTAAAATTGATGGTATTGAAATCAAAACAGATGAATATATGGGATTAGCTGAAGATAAGATTGTTACCAGCGATGCAGATCAGTTGAGTGCAGTTCAAGGTCTATTAAATAAGTTGCTTGACGAAGATAGTGAGATTTTAACTATGATTATAGGTGAAGAAGCTGATCAAGAGATAACTAATCAATTATTAACCTGGATTGAAGCTAAATATCCAGACGTAGAAGTGGAAGAACACGAAGGTGGACAGCCGATTTATCAATATTTCTTTGCTGTTGAATAATATTAATAAAATAGAACTCGTAAATACTCCAGAAAGACTTTAAATAATCTTTCTGGAGCATTTTATGTTTTAGGATATAAGCCTTCTACTTCTAGTAACACTATTAAAAAATATTGTTCATAAATCGTTTTATAAATACGAAAAGTTAAGATAGTTTATTTTATATAAAATTTATAGAAATAATAGAATTTTTTAAAAAATTATGCTTTTTTTATTTGAAAAATGTTATAAAATAAATGTAAGTTACGAAAATATAAAAGAAGTGCAAAATGGGGGAATTTCTATTTTTATTAGTTGTTCTTAGTTTTAGTAGTATATTTATTTTATATCGTAGAGCGTTTTCAAATTCTAACCATGTCAAGAGTATACGTTTTATCTCTTTGATAGCAGTTGTAACAATCTTACTTCCAATCATTGGTCAACCACACAATAATGAAGCTAATGCTGCTACTCAATTACATAAAGAAAAGGCCAAATTAGTTAAAGTTGTTGACGGTGATACAGTAAAATTGAACTACCGAGGTAAAATTTCTACATTTAGATTACTGTTTATTGATACACTCGAAACGAAAGATCCAAGAAAACCAGTTCAAAAGTATGGACCAGAGGCAAGCGCATTTACAACTAAGATGATGACACATGCTAAGAATGTTGAAATTGCATTTGATAAAGGACAAAAAACTGATAAATATGGTAGATACTTAGTCTCGTTTATGCTGATGGTAAAATGGTCAATAATGCGATAGTGAGAAAAGGGTTAGCAAGAGTTAAATATGTTTATCCATCAAATAATACTTATGAACAAATGCTTCGAGCAAGTGAAAAGAAAGCTAAAGCCCAGAAGTTAAATATTTGGAGCGAGCCTCAAGCTTCAATGACTTCAAACAAAGTTAAAAAAATAACGTCTACACATCATACCAAAAATGTAAAAAAGAGTACTAAAAAAATATTTTAAAAATTGTACAGAGTTAAGAAAAAATATCCACACGGTGTTAAAAAAGGTCATCCTGCCTATCAACCAAAACTAGACAGAGATAAAGATAATTATGCGTGTGAAGTGAACTAAAAATTAATTTTGCTAGTAGCATTATTAAGTATTGAAATTGTGAATTTAATAAATGAAAATTTTTATCATTTATATCTTCAGATCAATCCTTATATTGCTACTTGTTTTTTTATGATTTATAAAAAGAATTGTAAGAAGAGTACATGAGAATCAAATAATAACTTTGAACATGATAAAATATTGAATAACAGATTAAGATAAAAGTAATGGGTGATTCATCATGGCAAAAGTGCACTTAATCGAAAGTCCATATACTTTAGATAAAATCAAAGGTATTGGTCCTAAACGATTAACACTATTAGAAGAATTAAATATACATACTGTTGAAGGTTTGGTTCTATATCTACCAACTCGCTATGAAGATAATACAGTTATTGACTTGAACCAAGCAGAGAATCAATCAACAGTTACTGTACAAGGTGAGGTTTATTCACCACCAACAGTAGCTTTTTTTGGTCGTAATAAATCTAAGTTAACGGTTCATCTTATGGTTAATAATATCGCTGTGAAATGTATTTTCTTTAATCAACCTTATTTAAAGAAGAAAATAGAATTACATGGTGTTGTAACGGTCAAAGGCAAATGGAATCGCAGTAAACAAGAAATTAATGGCAATCGAATGTTTTTTAATGATCAAACGGTGCAAGATGACGTCCAATTGGAACCCGTATATCGTATTAAAGAAGGAATTAAACAAAAGCAACTTCGAGATAATATTAGACAGGCATTGGAAGATGTTGTAATACATGAATGGTTATCTGATGAATTAAGAGAAAAATATAAATTAGAGACTTTAGAATATACGTTACGTACACTTCATCATCCTAAAGACAAACAAAATTTATTGAAAGCACGTCGGACATATGCTTTTACCGAATTATTTATGTTTGAGTTACGTATGCAATGGTTGAATCGTCTTGAAAAAACGTCTGATGAAGCGATAGAAATCAATTATGATATTCACAAAGTTAAAAATTTTATTGATAGCTTACCTTTTGAGTTAACTGATGCCCAAAAATTAAGTGTCAACGAAATATTTAGAGATTTAAAGGCACCTATTCGAATGCATCGTCTTTTGCAAGGTGATGTCGGATCAGGTAAGACTGTTGTAGCAGCAATATGTATGTATGCATTAAAAACTGCGGGTTATCAATCAGCATTAATGGTTCCTACAGAAATATTAGCAGAGCAACATGCTGAAAGCTTAATAGAATTATTCGGTGATTCTATGAATGTTGCGCTGTTGACGAGTTCTGTAAAAGGAAAAAAACGTCGCATTTTATTGGAGCAATTAGAGAATGGAACGATTGATTGCTTAATAGGTACTCATGCATTAATTCAAGACGATGTAATTTTTGAAAATATAGGATTAGTTATTACAGATGAGCAACATCGATTTGGTGTAAATCAGCGTCAGATGTTAAGAGAAAAAGGTGCAATGACTAATGTCTTATTTATGACAGCGACACCTATTCCGCGTACATTAGCTATATCAGTATTCGGAGAAATGGATGTATCGTCTATAAAACAGTTACCTAAAGGTCGTAAGCCTATTATTACTAATTGGGCAAAACATGAACAATACAATCAAGTCTTATCTCAAATGACGAATGAACTGAAAAAAGGTAGACAAGCTTATGTCATATGTCCACTAATTGAAAGCTCAGAACACCTGGAAGATGTACAAAACGTTGTTGCTATATATGAATCACTTCAACAGGTGTACGGAAATAAAAAAGTAGGTTTATTACATGGAAAGTTAACTGCTGAAGAAAAAGATGACGTGATGCAAAAATTTAGTAAGCACTATTTAGATATTTTAGTTTCAACAACTGTTGTAGAAGTAGGAGTAAATGTACCAAATGCAACATTCATGATGATTTACGATGCCGATCGATTTGGTTTATCAACGCTACACCAATTGCGTGGACGAGTGGGTAGAAGTGAACATCAAAGTTATTGTGTGCTTATTGCTTCACCTAAAACTGAGACAGGTATTGAGAGAATGACAATTATGACCCAAACCACTGATGGTTTTGAATTAAGCGAAAGAGATCTAGAGATGAGAGGACCAGGAGACTTCTTTGGGGTTAAACAAAGTGGTTTACCGGACTTCCTCGTTGCAAATGTAGTCGAAGATTATCGCATGTTAGAAGTTGCAAGAGATGAAGCAGCCGAACTCATTCAATCCGGCCAATTCTTCCAACAACCATACACACACCTCAAACAATTCATCCAACGAAACCTCTTACACACCAGTTTTGATTAGGGTTCCCGACACAAAACATTTCGTGAAGAAATGTTACCGGCCATGGAAGTTGGGACTAGGGGCCCTAACATAGAGATTCTCTGGTAAGAGAATCGACAAAACTAATTTAAGAAAAACTTAAACTTTCCTCAACTACAGTTATTTGTTGAGGAATTGATAATGAAAGTGTTATGATGTGTAAGGAATATTTAAGACTTGGTACTAAAATGAGGGGTGAGAGTGTGAAATTAAAGAAAGATGAACGGAGAATAGCTATCCAAAATACTATAAAAGTGAACCCCTTCATTACTGATTATGAACTCTGTGAAAAGTTTGATGTGAGTATTCAAACTATTCGTTTAGATCGCACACATTTAAATATTCCTGAATTGCGTAAAAGAATTAAACTTGTAGCCGAGCAGAATTACGATCAAATTAAATCGATTGAAGCAAATGAGATAATAGGGGATTTAATTCAAGTAGATCCTGATGTTAAAGCTCAATCACTGATAGAAATCACTGAAGATTCGGTTTTCGCTAAAACGCAGATTGCTAGAGGACATGTTCTTTTTGCACAAGCTAATTCTTTGTGTGTTGCACTCATACATAATCCAACAGTTCTGACACAAGAAAGTCAGGTTGAATTTATAGAAAAAGTGAAACTTAATGATACAGTAAGAATAGAAGCTAAAGTTATCGAAAAGACAAACAAGCATTATATGATTGAAGTGAAATCTTATGTTAAAGAGAAACTAGTATTTAAAGGTAAATTTAAAATGTTCTATACAAGTGAGGATGAATGGAATGGTTAAAATCGCAGTAGACATGATGGGCGGAGATGACGCACCAGGTATTGTATTAGATGCTGTTAAAAAGGTTGTAGAAGACTTTAAAGATTTAGAAATAATTCTTTTTGGAGATAAAACACAGTATAACTTAAATCATGAGCGTATAGAGTTTAGACATTGTTCTGAGAGAATAGAAATGGAAGATGAGCCTGTACGAGCAATTAAACGTAAAAAAGATAGTTCAATGGTAAAAATGGCAGAAGCAGTTAAATCAGGTGAAGCAGATGGATGCGTTTCAGCAGGCAACACAGGTGCATTGATGTCAGCAGGTTTATTTATTGTTGGTCGTATAAAAGGCGTAGCAAGACCGGCATTAGTGGTAACATTACCGACTGTAGATGGTAAAGGATTTCTGTTTTTAGATGTAGGCGCTAATGCAGATGCTAAAGCTGAACATCTATTACAATATGCGCAACTCGGTAATATTTATGCACAAAAAATTCGTGGCATTCAAACGCCTTCAGTTTCATTACTTAATATTGGTACAGAAGCTGCAAAAGGAAATACTTTAACTAAAAAGGCATTTGAATTATTTGAAAAAGATCATTCATTTAATTTCCAAGGTAACATTGAAGCTAAAACTTTAATGGATGGCAATACAGATGTTGTAGTTACTGATGGTTACACTGGAAATATGGTTCTTAAAAATTTAGAAGGTACGGCTAAATCTATTGGTAAAATGCTTAAAGAAACAGTTATGGGTAACTTTAAAAATAAATTAGCAGGTGCTGTTCTTAAAAAAGATTTAGCTACATTTGCCAAGAAAATGGATTATTCAGAATATGGAGGTTCAGTCCTACTTGGTTTAGATGGAACAGTTGTAAAAGCACATGGTAGTTCTAATGCTAAAGCTTTTTATTCAGCCATTAGACAAGCAAAAATTGCCGGTGAAGAAAATATTGTACAAACTATGAGAGGAACGGTAGGTGGTAAAGATGAGTAAAACAGCAATCATTTTCCCAGGTCAAGGTGCTCAAAAAGTTGGTATGGCTAGCGATTTATATAATGAGGATCAACATTCAACATATATCTTAAATCAAGCACAAGAAGCGATGGATTTTGATATATTAGAAACGATGTTTACTGATAAAGAAGGAAAATTAGGTGAAACACAGAACACTCAACCTGCACTTTTAACGCATAGTATTGTTTTATTAGAAGCATTAAACGATATTAGTGTTGATTATACTATGGGACACAGTTTAGGTGAATATTCAAGTTTAGTTGCGAGTGGTGTTCTATCTTTTGATGATGCAGTTAAGATTGTACGTAAACGCGGAGAGTTAATGGCTCAAGCTTTTCCAAATGGTGTAGGGAGCATGGCTGCAGTTCTTGGATTAGATTTTGATGATGTTGATAAAATTTGTAAAGATTTATCTACTAAAGATGAATTAATTGAACCAGCTAATATCAATTCACCTGGACAAATAGTAGTTTCTGGACATAAAAATTTGATTGATAAATTAGTTGAAGAAGGTAAATCATTAGGTGCTAAACGAGTATTACCATTGGCTGTTTCAGGTCCTTTCCATTCATCAATGATGAGTGTGATAGAGGAAGACTTTGCCGCGTACATCAATCAATTTGAATGGCATAATGCGAAGTTTCCAGTGGTTCAAAACTATAATGCTCAAGGTGAAACAGATAAAGAAGTGATTAAGCATAATATAGTTAAGCAGTTGTATTCACCAGTACAATTCATAAAATCAACAGAATGGTTGATTGATCAAGGTGTAGAGCATTTTGTTGAAATTGGTTCTGGAAAAGTATTGTCAGGTTTAATTAAAAAAATTAATCGAGATGTTAAAACTACTTCAATACAAACACTTAAAGATGTGAAAGGATGGAATGAAAATGAGTAAAAATGCTTTAGTTACTGGTGCTTCACGCGGGATTGGTAGAAGTATCGCCTTACAACTAGCTGAAGATGGATATAACGTAGCTGTTAACTATGCTGGCAGTAAAGACAAAGCAGAAGCTGTTGTTGATGAAATAAAAGCTAAAGGTGTTGATAGCTTCGCTATTCAAGCTAATGTTGCTAAAGGTGATGAAGTTAAAACAATGGTAAAAGAAGTTGTAAGTCAATTCGGTTCTATTGATGTGTTGGTAAATAATGCTGGTATTACTAGAGATAACCTACTAATGCGTATGAAAGAACAAGAGTGGGATGACGTGATCGATACAAACTTAAAAGGTGTATTTAATTGTATTCAAAAAGTAACACCACAAATGTTACGTCAACGTGGTGGTTCCATTATCAATTTATCAAGTATCGTTGGTGAGATGGGCAACCCAGGTCAAGCAAATTATGTAGCAACTAAAGCTGGTGTAATAGGTTTAACTAAATCAACTGCACGTGAATTAGCATCACGTGGTATTACAGTGAATGCTGTGGCGCCTGGATTTATTGTTTCTGATATGACTAACGCTTTAAGTGATAATCTTAAAGAGCAAATGTTAGAGCAAATTCCTTTAAAACGTTTTGGTGAAGATACTGATATTGCAAATACAGTTGCTTTCTTAGCCTCTGATAAAGCTAAATATATTACTGGACAAACCATCCACGTTAATGGCGGAATGTATATGTAAAGTAACACTAAGCACTAAAGTGCTAATTGTTTCTAAAATTCTACTTGTTTTTTAGAATTTAAAATGGGAGAATATAGTAGTCTATGGATAGACGCTTTAAAAGGAGGTGAATCGACGTGGAAAACTTCGATAAAGTAAAAGACATCATCGTTGACCGTTTAGGTGTAGATGCTGACAAAGTAACTGAAAATGCATCTTTCAAAGATGACTTAGGCGCTGACTCACTTGATATCGCTGAATTAGTAATGGAATTAGAAGACGAATTTGGTACTGAAATTCCTGATGAAGAAGCTGAAAAAATCAATACTGTTGGTGATGCAGTTAAATACATCAACAGCCTTGAAAAATAAAATGATTAACATCTGAGTCGTCTTCTCGTCGGCTCAGATTTTTTCTTTAGTTTTAGATTATTTTCACGTAAAATTAAGGTATATTAAAATTTAAAAATTTATAGTTAGGAGGTTAGACTGTGGCTAACCAGAAAAAGATAGATATGGTAAATGATTTCCAACAAAAATTTGCTGATAAAATGGCTAAGTGGGGCATTCACTTTGAAAATATTGATTTATATCAACAAGCCTTCTCTCACTCGAGTTTCATTAACGACTTTAATATGCATCGTTTAGACCATAATGAACGCTTAGAATTTTTAGGTGATGCGGTATTAGAATTGACGGTTTCACGCTATTTATTTGATAAGCATCCTCATTTACCTGAAGGTAATTTGACAAAGATGCGTGCAACAATTGTTTGTGAACCCTCACTTGTGATATTTGCGAATAAAATAAATTTGAATGAGCTTATTTTATTAGGTAAAGGTGAAGAAAAAACTGGAGGTAGAACACGACCATCTCTTATTTCAGATGCTTTTGAAGCATTTGTAGGAGCTCTATACTTAGATCAAGGATTAGAGACAGTTTGGAATTTTGCTGAAAAGGTAATTTTCCCATATGTAGAAGATAACGAACTTGTCGGGGTAGTTGATTTTAAAACACAATTTCAAGAATTTGTGCACCGTCAAAATAAAGGCGATGTGACCTATCGTTTAATCAAAGAAGAAGGTCCTGCGCATCATCGCTTATTTACTTCAGAAGTTATATTAGAAAATAAGGCAGTTGCAGAAGGTAAAGGTAAGACAAAAAAAGAATCCGAACAAAAGGCAGCAGAGCAAGCATATAAGTTAATGAAAAAGTAGTGAGTCATTTTAAAATATATAATGACATCTTATAGATAAGCTTGGGAAATAATTAACATATTTGATTAGTCAAATTTTATAGCGATAAAATAACAAGTTTATCGACACAACACGAATGTTATAAGGAGAATACAATGGTTTATTTAAAATCAATAGATGCCAAAGGATTTAAGTCTTTTGCCGACCATACCAATGTCCAATTTGATAAAGGTGTGACAGCTATTGTTGGTCCTAATGGTAGTGGTAAAAGTAATATTACTGATGCGATTAAATGGGTGTTAGGTGAACAATCAGCAAAATCACTTCGTGGCGCTAAAATGGAAGATATTATATTTTCAGGTGCTGAACATAGAAAAGCTCAAAATTATGCAGAGGTAAAACTAAAGCTAGATAATCATTCTAAAAAATTACAAATTAATTCAGAAGAACTTGTAGTGACGCGTCGCTTATATCGTAGCGGTGAAAGTGAATACTATTTAAATAACGACCGTGCGCGTTTGAAAGATATCATAGAATTATTTTTAGATTCTGGTCTAGGAAAAGAAGCGTTTAGCATTATTTCGCAAGGACGCGTTGATGAAATATTAAATGCTAAGCCTATTGATCGACGTCAAATTATTGAAGAATCGGCAGGAGTATTAAAATATAAAAAACGCAAAGTAGAATCAATTAATAAACTAGATCACACTGAAGATAATCTTAATCGGGTTGAAGATATTTTGTATGACCTCGAAGGTCGCGTGGAACCACTAAAAGAAGAGGCAGCCATTGCTAAAGAGTATCAACAATTATCTAAACAAATGGAACAAAGTGATGTTATTGTCACAGTTTACGATATTGATCAATATAATGAAGATAATCAACAATTAGATAATCGATTAAATCAGTTGAAGAGCCAACAAGCTAGTAAAGAAGCACAACAAGCTCAAATTAATCAATTATTACAAAAGTATAAAGGTGAACGACAACAAATAGATTATGATATTGAAAAACGCAACTATGAACTTGTTAAAACCACTGAAAATTATGAACAATTATCAGGTAAATTAAACGTTTTAGAAGAACGTAAAAAGAATCAATCTGAAACTAACGCAAGATATGAAGAAGAACTTGAAAATTTACAATCACAAATTCAAGCAATTCAAGATGAAAAGCGACAAAATGAAACGTCACTTAATGAATTAAAAGATAAACAAAAGGAACTTAATAAAGATATTCAAGAGTTAGAGTCGTTACTATATGTTTCGGATGAACAACACGATGAGAAACTTGAAGAAATCAAAAATAATTATTACACGCTTATGTCTGAACAATCGGATGTGAATAACGATATTCGATTTTTAGAACATACCATTAATGAAAATGAAGCCAAAAAATCTCGCCTAGACTCAAGATTAGTTGAAGCATTTAATCAATTAAAAGACATTCAAAATAGTATTAATGATACCGATAAGAATTATCAAACAGCGAAAAAAGCAGTGGATAAAGCCGAACATCAAATTGCACAGTTAGAGAAACAATTAACTGAATCCAAAAAACGACAAACAGATTATGAGAATAAGTTATACCAAGCGTACCGTTATAATGAAAAGTTAAAATCAAAAATTGATAGTTTAGCTACACAAGAAGAAGATTACACGTATTTCTTTAATGGTGTTAAGCACATTTTAAAAGCAAAAGCACATGAATTAACCGGTATTCACGGTGCGGTTGCTGAAGTTATCAATGTACCATCAAAGTTAACTCAAGCAATTGAGACAGCTTTAGGGACATCATTACAATATGTAATCGTAGATACTGAAAAAGATGGTCGCCAAGCTATTCAATACTTGAAACAACGAGGTTTAGGTCGTGCTACATTTTTACCATTAAATGTAATTAAGTCACGACAAATCGCTGTAGATATTAAAAGTATTGCTCAAAATTTAGAAGGTTTTATTAATATTGCTTCTGACGCTGTAAAAGTAGCCTCAAATTATCAAGCTATTATCGATAATTTGTTAGGGAATACCATTATTGTAGATAATTTAAAACATGCCAATGTGCTTGCCCGAGCAATTCGTTATTGTACTAGAATTGTTACTTTAGAAGGTGACATTGTGAATCCAGGTGGCTCCATGACTGGCGGTGGTGCACGTAAGACAAAAAGTATTTTGTCTCAAAAAGATGAATTATCAACAATGAGACATCAACTTGAAGACTATCAATGCCAAACAGCAGAATTTGAAAGTCAATTTAAATCTCAGAAAGAAAAGACTGAACAATTAAGTGAACAATATTTTGAAGCAAGTCAACAATACAATACATTAAAAGAACGTGTGCACAATCATGAGTTAGAATTAGATAGATTAAGAACTCAAGAAACACATCTTAAAAATGAACATGAAGAGTTTGAATTTGAAAAAAATGATGGTTACCAAAGTGATAAAAGTAAAGAAACTTTAACACACAAACAATCACGATTATCAGAAATTCATCAACAATTGAATGAATTAGAGAGTGATATTGAGCGATACACCCAATTATCTAAAGAAGGCAAAGCATCTACAAATCAAACACAACAACAATTACATCAAAAGCAGTCTGATTTAGCAGTTATTAAGGAAAGAATAAAATCACAAAAGCAAGTGATTGAAAGATTAGATAAGCAATATGAAAATTCTAAACGTCAATTAAAAGATGTCGAAGAAAAAATTAAGTTGTTTAATTCTGATGAGATGATGGGTGAAGAGGTTTTTGAAAAATTAAAGTATCAAATTCAAGAACAACAAGATGCACGTCAACATTTAAATCAGCGACTTACAGATATCAAACAACGTAGAAATGATTTGAATGAAACGATTGAAACGAATGAAAATCAGCTTCAAGTGTGTCATCAAGATATTTTAGCTATTGAAAACCATTACCAAGACATCAAATCAAAACAGTCCAAGCTAGACGTTTTGATTAACCATGCTATTGACCATCTTAACGATACGTATCAATTAACAGTTGAACGCGCACGTACATTGTATGAGTCCAATGAATCAATAGAGAATTTACGTAAAAAGGTAAAATTAACTAAAATGTCTATCGATGAATTAGGTCCAGTTAACTTAAATGCGATAGAACAATTTGAAGAGTTGAATGAACGCTATACATTCTTAAATGAGCAACGAATGGATCTTAGGGAAGCAAAAGAAACACTAGAGCAGATTATTAATGAAATGGATAGAGAAGTAGAAGGACGATTTAAAAATACTTTCCACGCTGTTCAAGAGCATTTCTCTACTGTATTCAAACAGTTATTTGGTGGTGGTCAAGCTGAACTTCGGTTGACAGAAGACGATTATTTATCGGCAGGAGTAGATATTATTGTTCAACCTCCTGGTAAAAAGCTTCAACATTTGTCATTGCTTAGTGGTGGTGAACGTGCATTAAGTGCGATTGCTTTACTATTTGCAATTCTTAAGGTTCGCTCTGCACCGTTTGTTATACTAGATGAGGTTGAAGCAGCACTTGATGAAGCGAATGTTATTCGTTATGCCCAATATTTAAATGAGTTATCTACAGAGACGCAATTCATTGTTATCACACATCGAAAAGGGACAATGGAATTCTCCGATAGATTATACGGAGTGACGATGCAAGAATCAGGTGTATCTAAATTAGTAAGTGTAAACTTAAATACTATAGATGAGGTTATGAAGGAGGAACAAGGATGAGTTTTTTTAAACGCTTAAAAGATAAGTTTTCAGGAAAAAGCGAAGATGATATTCAAAAAGAACTAGATGAAAGTACACATTCGGAAACTAAAAAAGAACCTGAAGACAGTGATAAGATAGCGCATGAAGAGGAAGTAGTTGAAGAAACAAAACCTAAAAAGAAACCCAAAAAACTTAGTGAAGCGGACTTTGACGAAGATGGATTAATTTCAATTGAAGACTTTGAAGAAATTGAAGCGCAAAAAATTGGTGCAAAATTTAAAGCTGGTTTAGAAAAATCACGTCAAAACTTCCAGGAGCAATTAAATAACTTAATTGCTCGATATAGAAAAGTTGACGAAGACTTCTTTGAGTCCCTAGAGGAAATGTTAATTACAGCAGATGTTGGTTTTAATACTGTAATGAAATTAACAGATGAGTTACGTACAGAAGCCCAAAGACGTAATATTCAAGAAACTGAAGATTTAAGAGAAGTTATCGTTGAAAAAATCGTTGAAATCTATCACCAAGAAAATGATCATTCAGAAGCGATGAACCTTGAAGATGGTAGATTGAATGTCATCTTAATGGTTGGTGTTAATGGTGTAGGTAAAACAACAACAATTGGTAAATTAGCTCATCGTTATCAACAAGAAGGTAAAAAAGTCATGTTAGCGGCTGGAGATACTTTTAGAGCTGGTGCGATTCAACAACTAAACGTATGGGGGGATCGTGTTGGTGTGGAAGTAGTGAGCCAAAATAAAGGTTCTGACCCTGCTGCAGTTGTTTATGATGCCATTAATGCTGCTAAAAATAAAGGCGTAGATATTTTAATTTGTGATACAGCAGGTCGTCTGCAAAATAAATCTAACTTAATGCAAGAATTAGATAAAATGAAACGTGTGATAAGTCGTGCTATTCCAGATGCACCTCATGAAGCCTTATTATGTTTAGATGCAACGACTGGTCAAAATGCATTATCACAAGCGCGATCATTTAAAGAAGTCACAAATGTTTCAGGTATTGTATTGACTAAATTAGATGGAACTGCCAAAGGTGGTATTGTTCTAGCAATTCGTAATGAATTACACATACCAGTTAAATATGTTGGTTTAGGTGAGAAGTTAGATGACTTACAACCATTCAACCCAGAAAGCTATGTTTATGGTTTGTTTGCTGACATGATTGAACAAAATGAGGATATTCCTGAAGACATTGTGGCGTCTTCTGATGAAACTGAAGAAGGTAGATAAGATGAGTCAAAATGATTTAGTTAAAACATTAAGAATGAATTATTTGTTTGATTTTTATCAATCTTTACTTACAAAAAAGCAAAGAAACTATTTAGAATTGTTTTATTTACAAGATTATTCATTAAGTGAAATTGCTGATACATTTGAAGTGAGTAGACAAGCAGTTTATGATAATATAAGAAGAACTGGCGATTTAGTAGAAGATTATGAATCTAAATTAGGACTATATCAAAGATTTGAGAAACGTCGAGAAATATATGACTTAATGAAACAATCATTTAACCAACCTGAGTTGCTTAAACAATATATCACTCAATTAGAAGAGTTAGAGTAGTAATCATTTAAAAAAGGAGGGCAAACGTTATGGCATTTGAAGGATTATCCGATCGTTTACAAGCCACGATGCAAAAAATGCGTGGCAAAGGCAAAGTAATAGAAGCAGATATTAAAACAATGATGCGAGAAGTAAGGCTTGCATTATTAGAAGCCGATGTTAACTTCAAAGTGGTTAAAGAATTTGTTAAAATAGTATCAGAACGTGCCTTAGGTTCTGATGTAATGCAATCTTTAACACCTGGTCAACAGGTTATCAAAATTGTACAGGAAGAGCTTACGACCTTAATGGGTGGAGAGAACACCTCCATTAAAATGGCTAATAAGCCACCAACTGTTGTTATGATGGTAGGTTTGCAAGGTGCAGGTAAAACTACTACTGCAGGTAAATTGGCTTTATTAATGCGTAAGAAATATAATAAAAAACCTATGTTAGTCGCAGGTGATATTTATCGTCCAGCTGCAATCGATCAATTACAAACAGTAGGTAAGCAAATCGATATACCTGTTTATAGTGAAGGTGATCAAGTGCCACCTCAACAAATTGTTGAAAATGCCTTGAAACACGCGAAAGAAGAACACTTAGACTTTGTTATCATTGATACAGCAGGTCGTTTGCACATCGATGAAGCGCTAATGAATGAATTGCAAGAGATTAAAAAAGTATCTAAACCTGACGAAATCTTGTTGGTAGTAGATGCTATGACGGGTCAAGATGCGGTTAACGTTGCGCAATCTTTTGATGAGCAATTAGATGTATCTGGTGTAACATTAACTAAATTAGATGGTGACACTCGAGGTGGTGCAGCACTTTCTATTCGTTCTGTAACACAAAAACCTATTAAATTTGTAGGTATGAGTGAGAATTTAGACGGGTTAGAATTATTCCACCCTGAACGTATGGCTTCACGTATTCTTGGTATGGGAGATGTATTAAGTCTCATTGAGAAGGCACAACAAGATGTTGACCAAGAAAAAGCGAAAGATTTAGAGAAGAAAATGCGTGAGTCATCATTTACATTAGATGATTTCTTGGAACAATTAGATCAAGTTAAAAACTTAGGTCCATTAGATGATCTTATGAAAATGATTCCTGGTATGAACAAAATGAAAGGTTTAGATAAGCTTAATATGAGTGATAAACAAATCGATCATATTAAAGCGATTATCCAATCAATGACACCTAATGAACGTTCAAACCCTGAAACATTAAATGTATCACGTAAAAAACGTATTGCTAAAGGTTCTGGTCGATCTTTACAAGAAGTGAATCGCTTGATGAAACAGTTTAATGATATGAAAAAAATGATGAAACAGTTTACTGGTGGCGGTAAAGGAAAAAAAGCAAAACGTAATCAAATGCAAAATATGCTTAAAGGCATGAACTTACCTTTTTAATATACAATATAAAGCGTCGGACAATCGAAAAGTTGTTCGATGCTTTTTTTAAGAGGTATATTTGATGAGGAATGTGTAATTACAAAATTACTCAATTTGTTCAATCAATAATATAATATACTAGCTAAAGCTCATGCATAACCAAAAGTACGATTTATTTCATAAATCTACTTTTTGTAAAGAAAAAAGTCTTTACAAACATTTGTGTAACTGTTATTATTTATTCTTGTAGAAAATAAAAATGATAAACACATAAAGGAGAGTAATTTATATGGCAGTTAAAATTCGTTTAACTCGTTTAGGTTCAAAAAGAAACCCATTCTATCGTATCGTAGTTGCTGATGCACGTTCATCACGTGATGGTCGTATCATTGAGCAATTAGGTACTTACAACCCAGCACACGTTAATGCACCAGAAGTTAAAATTGATGAAGAGTTAGCTTTAAAATGGTTACACAATGGTGCTAAACCAACTGATACAGTTCACAATATCTTATCTAAAGAAGGTATCATGAAAAAATTTGATGAACAAAAAAACGCTAAGTAATTAGCGAAAGTCTTTGTGGACGCCATCACGGCGTCCTTTTTTAATAATATTTATTTGTAGTTCGCATGCGTGTTAAGATATATTTGATTCATTTTTGAGATTAAATCAGAAGATTAGGAGGGATAAGACATGGAAGTAGAAGTAGGACAAATCGTCAATACTCATGGGATTAAGGGAGAAGTGAAAGTAAAATCCAATTCAGATTTTACTGAAATTCGATTTCAACCTGGTGAGCATTTAATAGTTAAACATCATCAGAACGACATTGAGTATACTGTAGCCTCTTATCGCATACATAAAGGTTTTCATATGCTGAAATTTGAAGGGATCAATAATATTAATGATGTTGAACACCTTAAAGGCGACTATATCTATCAAGAACGTGATCGTGAAGATATTAAGTTAAGTGAGCATGAGTTTTATTATTCTGATATTATTGGATGTACTGTTTTCGATGATGAAAATCATCCAATTGGTCCTATTATCAATATTTTTGAAACAGGTGCAAATGACGTATGGGTAGTCAAAGGTGATAAAGAATACCTCATCCCATATATTGAAGATGTGGTAAAAGATGTTGATGTGGAAAGTAAAACTATTAAAATTACGCCGATGGAAGGGTTGTTAGAATAATGAAAATTGATTATTTAACACTATTTCCTGAAATGTTTGATGGCGTGTTAAATCGCTCAATTTTAAAGCGTGCGCAGGATAAAAATATGATTGCTGTAAATACAATTAATTTTCGTGACTATTCCGTTAACAAACATAATCAAGTTGATGATTATCCATTTGGTGGCGGTCAAGGAATGGTATTAAAGCCTGAACCTGTATTTAATGCCATGGAAGATTTAAATACAGACGCACATACTCGAGTAATCTTAATGTGTCCTCAAGGACATCCTTTCACTCAACAGATTGCACAAGAATTAAGTAAAGCAAACCATATTGTATTTATCTGTGGACATTATGAAGGTTATGATGAACGTATTAGAGAACATCTCGTGACAGATGAAATTTCTATGGGGGATTATGTGTTAACAGGTGGGGAGCTGCCTGCTATGATGATGACTGATGCAATAGTTAGACTGATTCCTGGAGTATTAGGCAATGAAGCGTCTCACCAAGACGATTCGTTTTCAGATGGATTGCTTGAATTTCCTCAGTATACACGTCCTCGCGAATATAAAGATATGAAAGTTCCAGATGTCTTATTATCTGGTAATCATGCGCATATTGACGAGTGGAGACATAAACAAAAGTTAATTCGTACTTATGAAAAAAGGCCAGATTTACTAGAGGAATATGAACTTACCTCTAAAGATAAAGAAATTTTAGAAACATATAAAAAGCAATTGAAAAACGAGTAGTGTTGTGCTAACATAATTTAAGTGTGAAAAAACATTAATTATCACTATGATCCGCTGCTGTACATTTGTCTAGGCAAGAACATAGGTTGAAGGAGAGAATTTATAATGAGTAATCATAAGTTAATCGAAGCAGTAACACAATCACAATTACGTACTGATTTACCTACTTTTCGTTCAGGTGACACTTTGCGTGTACACGTAAGAATCGTCGAAGGTTCTCGTGAACGTATCCAAGTTTTCGAAGGTGTTGTTATTAAACGTCGTGGTGGAGGAATTTCTGAAACTTTTACAGTTCGTAAAATTTCTTCAGGCGTAGGTGTGGAAAGAACTTTCCCATTACACACTCCTAAAATCGAAAAAATCGAAGTTAAACGTCGCGGTAAAGTACGTCGTGCTAAATTATACTACTTACGTAGTTTACGTGGTAAAGCTGCTAGAATCCAAGAAGTTCGCTAATTAGCATATTCGACAAATGCAAAGAGGGCAACACAAAAAGTATTAGTCATATATATTAACTCAGTGCTTTTAATAAAGCCTCAATAAAGACAAAGCTTTCAAACATCTTTTTATATAAGTGTTTGAAAGCTTTTTTAATTGAATCAGCATTTAGGTTTTTTATAAAAAGAACTTTTCATAAAAAAGCCTAAAATTAGATGTAAATTCTAATTTTGGGTAGCTTTATTTCTAAAGTAGGAGACTACATATTGTTGTAATAAAATAATTATTTTTCTCTTTTTCTCTTTACATAATAAGTAAAAATAATACTCAAAATACTTCCGATGATACTGATAGTTATTAATAAATAAAAGTAAGGGGGAGTATAGGTTAATCTTATTGTTGTTTGCCCCTCTTTAACTGGAATTGTAGTCATTATGCCGTTTCCTTGTTGTACTTTTACAGGCTTCCCATCCGCTGTTGCATGCATTCCTTCAGCATAAACCATAGG
This sequence comes from Staphylococcus saccharolyticus, assembly GCF_900458815.1. Lineage (NCBI taxonomy): Bacteria > Bacillati > Bacillota > Bacilli > Caryophanales > Staphylococcaceae > Staphylococcus > Staphylococcus saccharolyticus. The sequence continues at coordinate 1,542,795 of NZ_UHDZ01000001.1, read as the reverse complement.
TAAGACCAGATATCCATGATCACGTTGTTGTTTAGTAATTGTAAAACCATTGCTTTCTTTTTTCACTTTAACTGTTTTTAGTTGTTGTGAAGCATTTTTAAGTGTTTTATAGTCTTCACCATAAATTCCTTTTACTTTAAAACGATAAGTTCCTTTTGACATCGTGATATTAAGGTGACTTGAAGACTTAGTACGCATCGTTACAGGTGAAACAAAACGACGATATTTGTACGACAAACGATTTCTTTCTTGTGAATATTCATTCACTCCAACTTTGTGTTCTTTATCAGGAGAGAGTAATTCAACATCCATTTCTACGTACATATCTTTATAATTTTTAACTATACTTTTAGGTAAGTTAAATGTAACACCACCATTATTCTGATTAACTTTCAAATGATTACTGTCAATCCAATCGGCATTATTTAAGCTTTGATTAGCATTAGAAAGTAAATTAGTATTAGGTTTAAAAGGTGTGTTACCTTGAGTTTTATTATTAAATACGACCCCATTTAGCATAGCCTGTTCTCTATCAAGTGGAGATTTTAATTCTTTTGTATCATATTTTTTATTAGTAATGTGTGCACTTGGATAATTCATTGTATTAACAGAATGAATCCATTGATCTTTTTTATCAGTTATCAGTTCTTTCTTTTTAAAGCCATAAGGCATATTTAAATCATTAGGGTGTCTTAATCGATCTTGAACATCCCATAGTGACATTAAGTTTGCACGATTACCTAAATATCGATAAGTACTGTTTTTATCCACAGGCATATTAATTTGCAAGGTTTGATCATAATATTTTAATATATCCCCATCGAAAATACTAGAATATAATGAGGTGCCGTTGTAGTGATATATGAAGGGAGAGTTTAAAGCATAATATGAAAAATAATCTAATCTATTTAATGGATCTGAAGATTTTTGAGTCATATGCGTAATTTTTTTGTTTAAAATACTGCTTTTATAGCTCGAATCATTAAGAGTCTTTAAAGTCGTTTGATAAAGTTCAATAGTTATTTTTCGTGAATCATTTGACATCAAAACTTGTTGAGCTAAAAATAAGACAACGAGTAATACCATCATTGAAGTGCGTGTTAACAACGATTTATTTTTAAGGAATACAAATAATACTACGATCAATATAAGTGCAACATACATCCACTTCACTGATTTTTCAGTCAATATAATATATACAAGACCGTATATAAATACTGGAATAGCGATAATGATGTATTCTTTAATTGATAATTCACTCAAATGTTGTATGAATAATGCTATTAATACACTTGTAGATAACGCTAAAAAGTAAACCCAACGTCTTTGTGGTAATGAAAAGCCATTAAATGCACTATCAAACCATTGAGATAAGGAACCGATGAGTAAGATCCAGGTCGCAATCGCAAATAATTTATAATAATAGTGTCGATATAATTTAAAAGAAAATAGTGCAATGACAGCAATAAAAGAAATAGTGATATAAAAACCATCAGCAAAAATATTATAATTGGGTTCGAATAAATTCGTAAAAAAAGTAATTTTAAACTTAGGATTTTGTGCTCGGTCATTAGCCAAAAATGAAGATACCCCAGTATAAAGCCCTATAAAGCTTACTAATACACTTAATAAAGTGGCGCATAACAATATGTAAAATTTTTGCCAGCGATTCACCATGTCTTTAGGATGGGGTGCAACTAACCGATAAATAAAATAAAAACCTATGATTATCGCTTCATAGTAGCTAAAATAAAAGTTTGTGAATAGTGTATAAGTAATTGCGATAATAAACCAGCCAATTTTACGTTCCTTAAAAAATCTTTCTATTGCCCAAATTGACATAGGTAGCATTATAAGTAGATTACCGTAAAATGACCAAGTAAAATTGTAATATGTAATTACAGTAGACATACTATATAAAATCGTTGCAATGAACATAGGTGCGGGTTTAAGTCGCAAATAATTAAATAAATAAAATGTAAAAATAAATGTGATTACTGTACGGATATACGCCATAATTAACTGATTCATTGGCCAAAATCCTATATTATGAGGATTGATATGTATCGTATGTTCAAGTAACCATATAATTAGAAAGTTCCCCCACATTAAAGGAGACATAGAATAATAATAGGATAAGGACTTAACATAATCTCCCCCAAGACCAAATGAAACATCATAGAATCCTTTTAAAGATGTAAAATGCTCATATAGATACAGTTGAAAAGGCATCATTTGTCTAAAACCATCACCACTGCCACTAAATACGATACCCTTAGTTATATATTGATAAATAAAAGGTCCATATAAAACTAATGAGAGTATACAACTCAATAAAATGATTAGTCCAAAACGTTGAATAGGTTTATCCCAAAGTTTTTTTATCATGGCGAATCCTCATCTTTCTTTTTCTTAAGTTCATTAATTTAATGAAAGCAATACTTATCACTATACTGAACAATGATATAGTTATCATCGTTTTTAGGTAAGGTGGTTGATATTTAATAATAATTGTTTTGTCATTTTTATTAACTGGTACACCTGTCATCATATAATTCCCTTTTTTAATAGTCACTTGACGGTCATCAATGTATGCACGCATACCATTACGATAAGGGATATTTATTGTTGCAAGTCCTTTAGAATGGTTATCTAAGTTAACTTTTATACCATTTTTTATATCTTTATAACGCATATTAAAGTTTGCACGATGGTTTGCTTGTTTAAGCGTCTCATAATTTTCTCCATTAAGATTTAATAATTTAACATTAAATGTGCCATTAGGTGACAATTGAATATGAATATCACCATTTTAATTTGGTACAGTTCTATAGAGCTGAGTGTCAACGCCAATACGATACACAGAGTTATTATATAAACGATGATTAAGATAGTTTTTTACGTTTACATTATAATTACTATCTGGATAAACTCGTTTAATATATATAGTTAAGTAAAAATCTTGATAATGTTGACGAAGTTTTTTTGGAATATGAATTTTTATTGTACCTACATCATGTTTGATGTTAAATTTGTTGTTACCTTTTTTAGTTAGATTTTGTGTCGAAATTCTAGAATTTTTTAATAAATTGTTACTTTTTGAGTTAAAAGGTTTTCCTTATGAATCTATAATAGCACCATCAAGCATAGCATGTTCTCGGTTAATAGGTGTCTTTAAACTTTTGCTATTATATAGATGTTGCGTTACTTTCACACTCGGTAAATTAAGTTGATTTTCATATATATTGTATTGTCCACTTGTTTTTATCTTTTTAAAATAACTTGGTACAGTGTGCTGATAATTCTTTAACATAAGATATTTGATTGAAAATAAACTAGCTAAATTTTGTCGACTATTTGTCGATTGATAACAGCTTAACGATTCTTCAGCTAAATTTATTTTTAAGGCATCAAAATAGAAATCCAAAATATTGTGATGAAAAATGCTTGAATAAAGGCTAAGACCCTTAAAGTTTTGATACATAGGGGTATTATCTTGTTCATTGACTCGCCAATCCATTCTTTGGTCGCCATTTTTATTATCATTCATTTCTTTAACTAATGTTCTCTGTAAATCAGAACTATATAAACTTGAATTAACATAAAATGTATTCGCTCGCTCTCTATGGTCTTTAAAATAGATTTGATTTCTAATAAAAACAAACGTAACCATGACACTTAATATTGCAATGGAAATGATATAAAGATAAGTGAGATTGATGCGCACATTTTTTTCATTTAAAAGTAAAATGAGTAGTCCTATTATGGAAATTACGGGCACTAGGATTAGCCATGGTAAATAATTATGATAGCAATATGCACTAATATAAATAACACTTTGAGCAATTAAACTTGTAATTACATATGATTTAATACTGATGGTTTTAAAATATTTAATGAACAGTCTGATGAGTACTGCAGTGTTAAACGCTAGAATAAAGTGCCATAGTTTTTGTGGTGCAGAGAATCCAATAAATATTTGATCTACAAATGGTAAGAAAGTAAAAATAATAAAAACAAGTGACAAAATAGCAAATAATCGATAATAATAATGCCTATATAACTTAAAGCATAGTATTCCTTGGATTGTTATAAATAATATAACAATAAGATAATTATCGAAAAATATATTGGTATTTACATTTAAATTATCATAAGTGTTCACATGTCCAGAGAAAGGAACACGTCGATTATCAATAAAACTTTGCACACCGTGAAAGAAAACTAATAAGCTATTTCCTAATGCTAAACCTGCACTTATAAATAAGGTAATGAATGCTTGGCCACGAGTAACTATATCTTTAGGATGTCTACAGATGATTCTTATTAGCACATATGCTGCACCAGTAATTAAAAAGTAATAGGCAAAATAAAAATTGTTGATAAGTATTAAAGTTATGCTTAAAATAACTAAACCTAATTTGCGGTGTTGAAGAAACCTTTCAATGGCATATAAAAATAAAGGTAGCCAGATGAAAACATCACTAAAGAATGGCCAATACACAGTGAATCTGAAATACAAAGGTGAAATGACAAATATAAATGCAATGAATAGACTTAATACTCTATTTTTAGAGATAAATCTACCATATAGATAAGTACAAAATAGTGCAAATGTGCCTTTGATAATTGAGATAATTAACGCATTATTCATCCAAAACATGAGTTGATTTGTATCTATAGTAATAAATAATTTTAATAAGAGTATGATTAATACGTTAAAAATAAATAGAATGTTTGTTGAAAAATAATAACTTAAATCGGTAAAGAAGTCTCCACCTAAACCGAAATTAGTAGCGTAAAATAAATTACCATGACTCCAATGATTAAAAAGGTACATCTGGATAGGTACCATTTGTTCCATATCGTCATTTGGGCCAGTAGAGAAAATACCATCATGATAAAAACAATAAATAATGTAACTATGACCTATTAAAGATAGTGCTAAAAATAAAATGCTATAGCTTACTTTTTTCTTCATTACATACTCCTAAAACACTATATATTGATGTCTTAAATCTTCTTATCTTTAATTAAATTGTAGGTTATTGTTTAAATGATTAAAAGCGATTGTAACTTTTATTAAAGTGATTTACATAATCTTTAATATTATAGTTTTTTATCGATTTACTTTTTATCTTAATTTTATAGATTGAATTTCATATAAATGAGTCAATTATATCATTTTTAAAATAAGAAGTAAGGAATGTTAAACTTTAAGTGGTAGTGATTCGTAATATAAAGTATACTTGATAAGTTAATGATATACATAAAATATAAAGAAAAATGAAAGTAAGGTGATACATCATGACAATACAATGGTATCCAGGACATATGGCTAAGGCGAAAAGAGAAGTGAATGAACAACTAAAAAAAGTAGATGTTGTCTTTGAAATAGTTGATGCACGAATACCGTATAGTTCAAGAAATCCTATGATTGATGATGTCATTAAACAAAAACCGAGAGTTGTTATTTTAAATAAAAAAGATATGACTAATTTAAAAGAATTAGAAAAATGGGAAACATATTTTAAAAAAGAAGGATTTTATCCTGTTGCAGTAGATGCAAAGCATGGTAAAAACTTAAAAAATGTAGAAGCTGAAGCGATTAAGGTAACTCAAGAAAAATTTAATCGAGAAAAAGCTAAAGATTTAAAACCAAGAGCTATTCGTGCCATGATAGTTGGTATTCCTAATGTTGGTAAATCAACACTTATCAATAAATTGGCAAAACGTAGTATCGCTCAGACGGGTAACAAACCCGGAGTAACGAAACAACAACAGTGGATTAAAGTAGGCAAATCTCTTCAATTATTAGATACGCCAGGAATATTATGGCCTAAATTTGAAGATGAAGAAGTTGGTAAGAAATTAAGTTTGACTGGTGCGATTAAAGATAGCATTGTCCATTTAGATGAAGTAGCGATTTATGGATTAAATTTTATGATTACGCATGACCTAGAAGGTTTGAAACGTCATTACAATGTTGTTGTAGATGAGAAAGCTGAAATCATAGAGTGGTTTGATGCGATAGGTAGACGCCGTGGTTTACTGCAAAAGGGTAACGAGGTCGACTATGAATCAGTCATTGAATTGATAATTAATGATATGAGAAACGCTAAGATTGGAACATATTGTTTTGATATTTTAAAAGAAATGAAGCGTGACATGTAATATGACAAAGACAATTAAAAAAATTAAAGAAGAAATTGCGCTCATTCAAACTTTGAATGAATTAGAAGAGCATGTTGCTAACCAAGATCATCGTAAAGGCGTTATAAAAGCAATTGAATCTCGTAGAAAGCAGCTTTTAAAAGAACAAGCACTTGAAGATAAATATCTATCAATGAATCAATATGAAAATGATATATTCAAACGTCAAAGTGATGCATTCATTTGTGGTATAGATGAAGTTGGGAGAGGACCATTAGCTGGGCCTGTTGTAGCATGCGCTGTGATTCTTAATAAAGGGCACCATTATCTTGGATTGGACGATTCTAAAAAGGTATCTGCTAAAAAACGTGCCATATTAAATGAAGATTTGAAGAAAAATGTGTATAGCTATGCTTATGGTGTAGTTCCGTCTGAAGAAATAGATCAATATAATATATATCATGCAACTCAGATAGCAATGCAACGTGCTATTGATGACTTAAAGGTCAGACCTTCACATTTACTCATTGATGCTATGAAACTTGATAACGATATACCTCAAACGTCAATTATTAAAGGTGATGCGAAAAGTGTGTCTATTGCAGCAGCGAGTATTATGGCTAAAGAGTATCGAGATAACTATATGAGAGATTTGGCAAATCATTTTCCAGAGTATGGATTTGAAAGTAATGTTGGTTATGGTACAAAGCAGCATTTAGAGGCAATTAACACTTTTGGTGTCATTAAAGAACATCGTAAAACATTTGAACCTATTAAATCGATGTTGAAATAATTTGAATTTTGTTTCAATTGCAATAAATACAGTCAATTAGTTTACAATAGCGCTTACATTTTTTATAATTAAAGGGCAACTTAACCTAAGAAACAGGAGGATGGAAGATGAATATCCACGAGTATCAAGGTAAAGAAATATTTCGTTCTATGGGCGTTGCAGTTCCAAAAGGACGAGTAGCATATACTGCTGAAGAAGCGGTGGAGAAAGCGAAAGAATTAGATTCAGATGTATACGTGGTTAAGGCACAAATACACGCTGGGGGTAGAGGTAAAGCAGGCGGTGTGAAAATTGCCAAATCACTATCTGAAGTTGAAACTTACGCAAATGAATTATTAGGGAAACAATTAGTCACACATCAAACAAGACCTGAAGGTAAAGAGGTTAAACGTTTATATATCGAACAAGGTTGCGATATTCAAAAAGAATATTATGTTGGCTTTGTTATTGATCGTGCTACAGACAAAGTGACTTTAATGGCATCAGAAGAAGGTGGTACTGAAATCGAAGAGGTTGCAGCTCAAACACCTGAAAAAATCTTCAAAGAAACAATTGATCCAGTTGTTGGATTATCACCATATCAAGCACATCGCATTGCTTTTAATATAAATATTCCTAAAGAATCAATTGGTAAAGCAACTAAATTCTTATTAGCACTTTATAATGTGTTTATTGAAAAAGATTGTTCTATTGTTGAAATCAATCCACTAGTAACAACTGGTGATGGGCAAGTTTTAGCTTTAGATGCTAAGTTAAACTTTGACGATAATGCATTATTCAGACATAAAGATATTTTAGAATTACGTGATTTAGAAGAAGAAGATCCTAAAGAAATCGATGCTTCTAAATACGATTTATCTTATATTGCATTAGATGGAGACATTGGTTGTATGGTTAACGGTGCAGGTTTAGCTATGGCAACGATGGATACAATTAATCATTATGGTGGAAATCCAGCTAACTTTTTAGACGTTGGTGGCGGTGCTACTAAAGAAAAAGTTACTGAAGCATTTAAAATCATCTTAGGTGATGACAATGTTAAAGGTATTTTTGTAAATATCTTTGGTGGAATTATGAAGTGTGACGTTATCGCAGAAGGTATTGTAGCAGCAGTAAAAGAGGTTGAACTTACTTTACCGTTAGTAGTTCGCTTAGAAGGTACCAATGTAGAGCGTGGTAAAGCAATTTTAAATGAATCAGGTTTGGCTATCGAACCAGCAGCAACAATGGCTGAAGGCGCACAAAAAATTGTAAAACTTGTAAAAGAAGCGTAAGGAAAGGATGGGAGCACTAAGATGAGTGTATTTATTGATAAAAATACGAAAGTAATGGTACAAGGTATCACAGGGTCTACTGCCCTTTTCCATACAAAACAAATGCTAGATTATGGAACACAGATTGTTGCAGGGGTAACACCAGGTAAAGGTGGGCAAGTTGTAGAAGGTGTTCCAGTATATAACACTGTAGAAGAAGCTAAAAATGAAACTGGTGCTAATGTATCCGTTGTTTACGTGCCGGCACCTTTTGCCGCAGATTCTATTATTGAAGCTGCAGATGCTGATTTAGATATGGTTATTTGTATAACTGAACATATTCCTGTTGTCGATATGGTTAAAGTGAAAAGATATTTACAAGGTCGTAAAACACGTTTAGTTGGACCAAACTGTCCTGGTTTAATTACTGCTGACGAATGTAAGATTGGTATTATGCCAGGATATATTCATAAAAAAGGACATGTCGGTGTCGTATCTCGTTCTGGTACATTAACTTATGAAGCTGTTTATCAATTAACTGAAGAAGGCATCGGGCAAACTACTGCTGTAGGTATTGGAGGAGACCCAGTTAATGGTACAAACTTTATTGATGTCTTAAAAGCATTTAATGAAGATCCTGAAACAAAAGCAGTAGTAATGATTGGTGAAATTGGTGGTTCCGCAGAAGAAGAGGCAGCGCAATGGATTAAAGAGCATATGAACAAGCCTGTAATTGGATTTATAGGTGGTCAAACAGCACCTCCAGGTAAACGTATGGGTCACGCAGGTGCTATCATCTCTGGCGGTATAGGTACTGCAGATGAAAAGATTAAAACCTTAAATAATTGTGGTGTTGAAACGGCAGATACTCCATCTGAAATCGGTACTACTCTTATTGAAGCTGCTAAAAAAGCTGGAATTTATGATGAATTATTAACAGTTAACAAATAAATCTAAAGTTGATATATTTTTGTAAGTTCGGACTCATTTTGGGTTCGAGCTTTTTTGTTTAAATATGTATAATAGTAGAAACTCGAATTTTTCAGATGAAAAAGTGTGAATATTTTAACTTTTGATACATTAGAAAAATTACTTCTTACAAGTACGTTAAATTGATCGATAATTTGTCTTGTAATAGTAATCCAAATTGATTGTTCCTTAGGACATACTATTTATTACTAAAGGAGCAATGACTTTGATTCAATATACATTATTAAAGCTGTATTGGGCGCATTTCAATACAAATCAAGTACACAATCTTATCCACTTATATCCTCAGTTTATTACGGAAAATGATTTAAGAAGAAATGAACTATTAGTAGAATGGTTAACACACCAATCCTCTTCATCTTTGTGGAAAAAATATGAAAAATTTAAGACATTAAAACTCAATAATATTCTTTCTACTATGAAACATTCAAGTCTTAAATTTGTAACTTACTTTGTTCAAGAATATCCCCAATTGTTAAAGGAGATTTATGATTTCCCATATGTGATTTTTTATAAAGGAAACCTCAAAAATTTTAATCAAACTAATACGTTAGCTGTTATTGGTTCACGTAAATCTACGCATTATACTACACAAGCATTAGAATATCTTTTTCCTTCTTTTTAAACAGATTAATATGACTGTGATTTCAGGTTTAGCTAAAGGTGCAGATAGTATTGCACACCAAACTTCTATATAAATATGATTTGCCCACTGTTGCTGTGTTAGGTTTTGGTCATTATACATATTATCCTAAATCAACTATAAAATTGAGAAATGAAATTGAAAAAAGAGGTTTAGTGAATATCCTCCACATTCGTCTATAAATTTCTTGAAAGAAACAGGTTGATTAGTGGCTTGTCTAAAGGTGTGTTAATCACAGAGGCAGAAGTAAAATGTGGTAGTCAAATCACAATTGATTGTGCACTTGAACAAAATAGAAATGTCTATGTATTGCCTGGATCGTTATTTAATACTATGACTAAAGGAAACTTATTAAGAATTAACGAAGGTGCACGAGTAGTTATAGATAAAAATAGTATATTATTGGACTACTTTTTTTGAAATAACTTTCTATTCTCTGACATTCTTAATTATTAACATGCATTAATTTAGTTAAAGTTTAATGAAACAAAATTAATAATAATTCTAACAAAATAGGAAATAAAATATTAAAACGTTGACAAATGTAAAAATAAGAGTTTATCATTTATCTTTAGTAATTCAATTTGCAAGGGGGAAATAACTTTGGCAGATAATTTAGTCATAGTTGAATCGCCTGCAAAAGCTAAAACCATTGAAAAATATTTAGGAAAACGATACAAAGTTATTGCTTCAATGGGACACGTTCGCGACTTACCTAGAAGTCAAATGGGTGTTGACACTGAAGATAACTATGAACCGAAATACATTACGATTCGTGGTAAAGGGCCTGTAGTTAAAGACTTGAAGAAACACGTAAAGAAAGCTAAAAAAGTTTTTCTAGCTAGCGACCCCGACCGTGAAGGTGAAGCGATTGCTTGGCATTTATCAAAAATTTTAGAACTAGAGGACTCAAAAGAAAACAGAGTAGTATTTAATGAAATAACTAAGGATGCAGTTAAAGATAGCTTTAAGCATCCTAGAGGAATTGAAATGGATTTAGTTGATGCTCAACAAGCACGCCGAATTTTGGATAGATTAGTGGGTTACAATATTTCTCCGGTTTTATGGAAAAAAGTAAAAAAAGGACTGTCTGCTGGGAGAGTACAGTCAGTTGCATTGCGATTAGTTATAGATCGTGAAAATGAAATACGTAACTTTAAACCTGAAGAATATTGGACAATAGAAGGTGAATTTAGATATAAAAAGTCTAAATTTAATGCTAAATTCCTTCATTATCAAAACAAACCTTATAAACTTAAAACTAAAGATGACGTTGAAAAAATAACAGCAGCACTAGATGGAGATCAATTCGAAATTACTAATGTAAATAAGAAAGAAAAGACACGTTATCCAGCTCATCCATTTACTACTTCAACGCTTCAACAAGAAGCAGCACGTAAATTAAATTTTAAAGCTCGTAAAACAATGATGCTCGCACAACAATTATATGAAGGTATCGATTTAAAACGTCAAGGTACCACTGGTTTAATCACGTATATGCGTACTGATTCTACACGTATCTTTGATTCGGCGAAGTCTGAAGCACAAAGCTATATTACTGATAATTATGGCAAACAATATGCTTCTAAACGTAAAGCAAATGGTAAACAGGGTGACCAAGATGCTCATGAAGCTATAAGACCTACCAGCACTTTAAGAACGCCAGATGAAATGAAACCTTACTTAACTAGAGATCAACATCGTCTATACAAATTAATTTGGGAAAGATTTGTAGCGAGTCAAATGGCTACTGCTATTTTAGATACAATAGCTTTAGATGTAACTCAAAATAATATAAAATTTAGAGCCAATGGACAGACGATTAAATTTAAAGGTTTCATGACACTATACGTAGAAGCAAAAGATGACAAAGAAAATGATAAGGAGAATAAGCTACCTCAATTAGAAGAAGGAGATAAAGTAACTGCAACACTAATAGAACCTGCTCAACATTTTACTCAACCTCCCTCACGTTATACTGAGGCACGTTTAGTTAAAACTTTGGAAGAATTAAAAATAGGTAGACCTTCTACCTATGCACCAACTATAGATACAATACAAAAACGTAATTATGTCAAATTTGAAAGTAAGCGATTCGTTCCAACTGAATTAGGAGAAATTGTTTATGAACAAGTTAAAGAATACTTTCCTGAAATTATTGATGTTGAATTCACAGTAAACATGGAAACGTTATTAGATAAAATTGCTGAAGGGGACATGAATTGGCGTAAAGTTGTTGGCGATTTTTATAATAGTTTTAAGCAAGACGTTGATCGTGCTGAAGAAGAGATGGAAAAAATTGAAATCAAGGATGAGCCAGCTGGTGAAGATTGCGAGGTTTGTGGTTCACCCATGGTGATTAAAATGGGACGATATGGTAAATTTATGGCTTGTTCTAATTTTCCGGATTGTCGTAACACTAAGGCAATTGTTAAAACGATTAGTGTAAAATGCCCGAAATGTAATCAAGGTGATGTCGTAGAACGTAAATCTAAGAAAAATAGAATCTTCTACGGCTGTTCTAAATACCCAGATTGCGACTTTATTTCATGGGATAAACCTGTAGGTAGAGATTGTCCAAAATGTAATCACTATCTTGTTGATAAGAAAAAAGGTAAAAGTAGTCAAGTTGTATGTTCAAATTGTGACTACCAAGAAGAAGTTCAAAAATAATTGAGAACTTAATTATAGGAGGGAAATGATGACTCAAGCAGTTAATGTTGTTGGGGCAGGTTTAGCAGGTTCTGAAGCTGCATATCAATTAGCGGTACGTGGGATTAACGTAAATTTAATTGAAATGAGACCTGTTAAGCAAACGCCAGCCCATCACACTGATAAATTTGCAGAACTTGTGTGTTCCAATTCTTTAAGAGGAAATTCACTTACAAATGCAGTCGGTGTGTTGAAAGAAGAAATGAGACGTCTAGACTCTCTCATTTTACAAGCTGCTGATAAAGCACGTGTACCAGCGGGAGGTGCATTAGCAGTTGATAGACATGATTTTTCTGGTTTTATAACTGAAACCCTTAGAAAGCATCCTAATGTAACTGTTCTAAATAAAGAAATAAATAGTATTCCCAAAGGTTATACAATTATAGCCACTGGTCCACTTACAACAGAACAATTAGCACAGAAAATAGTAGAGATTACAGGTAAAGATCAATTATACTTTTATGATGCCGCGGCACCTATTATTGAAAAGGAATCTATAGACATGGATAAAGTTTATCTTAAATCTCGCTATGATAAAGGTGAGGCAGCATATTTAAATTGTCCGATGACTGAAGAAGAATTTAACCAATTTTATGCCGCGGTTTTAGAAGCTGAAGTTGCACCAGTTAATGAATTTGAAAAAGAAAAGTATTTTGAAGGATGCATGCCTTTTGAAGTGATGGCTGAAAGAGGTCGTAAAACTTTATTGTTTGGTCCTATGAAACCTGTAGGATTGGAAGATCCTAAAACCGGCAAACGACCTTATGCAGTAGTTCAGTTAAGACAAGATGATGCAGCAGGGACATTATACAACATAGTAGGCTTTCAAACTCATTTGAAATGGGGAGCACAAAAAGAGGTTATTCGTCTTATTCCAGGTCTTGAAAATGTTGATATTGTAAGATATGGCGTTATGCATAGAAATACATTTATCAACTCACCGGATGTGTTAAATGAAAAATATGAATTTATAGGGCATAATGACCTATACTTTGCTGGCCAAATGACTGGAGTTGAAGGCTATGTTGAGAGTGCAGCAAGTGGATTAGTAGCTGGCATTAATTTAGCTCACAAGCTTTTAAATAAAGGAGAAGTTATCTTCCCTAGAGAGACAATGATAGGTAGTATGGCTTATTATATTTCGCATGCTAAAAATGAAAAGAACTTTCAGCCGATGAACGCAAACTTTGGCTTATTACCTTCTTTAGAAAAGCGCATTAAAGATAAAAAAGAGAGATATGAAGCTCAAGCTAATAGAGCATTAGAATATTTGGACAATTTTAAACAAACACTTTAAATTGAAACAAGTATAACTAGGTAGTGAAGGGATGCTACCTGGTTTTTTTGTGATAAATAATAACAGTTATTCTCATTGAGGAGTGGAGTAACGTTTTTAAATATTAATTAATGTTTTGTGGCTAATGCTCTAAAGATTTTGAATTGATTATCAAATTACTGTATGACCTATTCTTCATATGCTACAATGCAATATAATGGAGGGGATTGATATTGGATAAAATCCAAAATACATTTTTATATATGTTAAAAGTAGAAAGGAACTTTTCTGAGTATACTTTAAAGTCTTATCATGATGATTTAGCTCAATTTAATAACTTTTTAGATAAAGAGCATTTACAATTAGACACATTTGAATATAAAGATGCTCGAAATTATTTATCTTTCTTATACTCAAATAATTTAAAAAGAACAACAGTATCTCGAAAGATTTCTACATTGCGTACTTTCTACGAATTTTGGATGACTCAAGATGACTCAATCATTAATCCCTTTGTTCAACTTGTGCACCCGAAGAAAGAACAGTACCTTCCTCAATTTTTTTATGAAGAGGAAATGGAAGCGTTGTTTCAAACCGTAGAGCTTGATTATAAAAAAGGCATGCGAGACAGAGTAATTATTGAATTATTATACGCAACAGGAATTCGTGTGTCGGAACTTGTTAATATAAAAATAAAGGATATTGATGTGAATTTGCCTGGGGTAAAAGTCCTAGGTAAAGGGAATAAAGAGCGATTTATTCCTTTTGGAGAATTTTGTAAGCAAAGTATCGAACGGTATTTAGATGAATTTAAACCAAGACAATCATGTGACCATGATTGTCTAATAGTTAATATGAAGGGCGAGCCTATTACTGAACGTGGTGTCAGATATGTACTCAATGATGTAGTGAAACGAACTGCTGGAATCACTGATATTCACCCACATAAATTAAGACATACCTTTGCAACCCATTTGTTAAATCAAGGAGCTGATTTACGTACTGTACAATCATTATTAGGACACGTAAATTTATCTACCACTGGACGATATACACATGTTTCAAATCAACAACTAAGGAAAGTATATTTAAACGCACATCCTCGAGCTAAAAAAGGAGAGTAATTTATGGACAATTCTTTACACGCAACAACGATATACGCTGTACGTCATAATGGTGAAGCTGCTATGGCTGGCGATGGACAAGTGACATTAGGTCAACAAGTGATTATGAAACAAACCGCTAGAAAGGTGAGACGTTTGTATGAAGGCAAAGTACTAGCTGGATTCGCTGGAAGTGTAGCTGATGCGTTTACACTTTTTGAAAAATTTGAAACTAAACTTCAACAATTTAGTGGTAATTTGGAAAGAGCAGCAGT
Source organism: Staphylococcus saccharolyticus (assembly GCF_900458815.1). Lineage (NCBI taxonomy): Bacteria > Bacillati > Bacillota > Bacilli > Caryophanales > Staphylococcaceae > Staphylococcus > Staphylococcus saccharolyticus. The sequence continues at coordinate 1,527,597 of NZ_UHDZ01000001.1, read as the reverse complement.
TGAGTTAGCACAAGAATGGCGTGGTGATAAACAATTACGTCAATTAGAAGCTATGCTGATAGTCATGAATAAAGATGCAATTCTTATTGTAAGTGGTACAGGTGAGGTGATTGCACCCGATGATGACCTTATTGCTATAGGTTCAGGAGGGAATTATGCACTAAGTGCTGGTCGAGCACTCAAAAGACATGCTTCTCATCTATCCGCTAAAGAAATGGCTTACGAGAGTTTAAAAGTCGCTGCAGATATTTGTGTATTTACAAATGACAATATTGTTGTCGAAACGTTATAAAATGCATTAATACTGTAATTTAAAAAGGAAATGAATCTAATGAAACAAAGTAGCAATATGGAGGAATGTTAAAGATGTATACCAATGGAATTAAGTTAACTCCTAAAGACATCGTATCTAAACTAAATGAATATATTGTCGGTCAAGACGATGCTAAACGTAAAGTCGCGATTGCACTTAGAAATCGTTATAGACGAAGTTTACTAGAAGATGAGGAAAAACAAGAAATTGCACCTAAGAACATTTTAATGATTGGACCAACTGGTGTTGGTAAAACTGAAATTGCACGACGTATGGCTAAAATTGTTGGGGCACCTTTCATTAAAGTTGAAGCAACTAAATTTACTGAAGTTGGCTATGTTGGTAGAGATGTCGAAAGCATGGTTAGAGATTTAGTTGATGTTGCCGTACGATTAGTTAAAGAAGAGAAAAAATCATTAGTCCAAGATGAAGCTATAGCTAAAGCAAATGACATATTAGTTAAATTATTAGTTCCAAGTATGAAAAAGAAAGCTTCTCAAGGTAATACCCCACTTGAAAATCTTTTAGGAGGTGCGATACCTAACTTTGGTCAAAATAACGATGATGAAGAAGAACCACCTACAGAAGAAATTAAAACTAAACGTTCTGAAATAAAAAAACAGCTTGATGAAGGTAAACTTGAAAAGGAAAAAGTTAGAATTAAAGTAGAACAAGATCCAGCTGCAATGGGTATGTTAGGTACTAATCAAAATCAACAAATACAAGATATGATGAATCAATTAATGCCTAAGAAAAAAGTAGAGCGAGAAGTTTCTGTTGAAACAGCAAGAAAAATTTTAGCTGATGACTATGCAGATGAATTAATAGATCAAGAGACTGCTAATCAAGAAGCACTTGAATTAGCTGAGCAAATGGGTATCATTTTTATAGACGAAATTGACAAAGTAGCGACAAATAATCAAAGTAGTGGTCAAGATGTTTCAAGGCAAGGTGTTCAACGCGATATTTTACCGATTCTTGAAGGTAGCATGATTCAAACTAAATATGGTACTGTTGATACTGAACACATGCTATTTATCGGCGCTGGTGCTTTCCATGTATCAAAACCTAGTGATTTGATTCCCGAATTACAAGGTCGTTTCCCAATAAGAGTTGAACTAGAGAGTCTGTCTGTGGACGACTTTGTAAGTATTCTTACAGAGCCTAAGTTGTCATTAATTAAGCAATACGAAGCCTTACTTCAAACTGAAGCTGTCACAGTGAACTTCTCAGAAGAAGCGATTAAACGTTTAGCTGAAATTGCTTATCAAGTTAACCAAGATACTGATAACATCGGTGCCCGTAGATTACACACAATTTTAGAAAAAATGCTTGAAGATTTATCATTCGAAGCACCAAATATGCCAAATGCTGTTGTAGACATAACACCACAATACGTTGACGATAAATTAAAATCTATCTCAACAAATAAGGATTTAAGTACATTTATTTTATAATATATATAAGGAGAAAAATTATGAGCTTATTATCTAAGACTAGAGAATTAAACACGTTATTACAAAAACATAAAGGCATTGCAGTGGACTTTAAAGATGTTGCTCAAACGATTAGTAGTGTTACAGTTACAAATGTATTTATCGTATCGAGAAGAGGAAAAATCTTAGGGTCGTGTCTCAACGAATTATTAAAAAGTGAACGTATTAAAGATATGTTGGAAGATAGACATATCCCTCGTGAATACACTGAAAAATTAATGGACGTTAAGCAAACTGAATCTAACATTGAAATTGATGATGAGTTAACTGTCTTTCCACCAGAAAACAAAGATGTATTTGTAAATAGTAGAACGACTATTTTCCCAATTTTAGGTGGTGGAGAAAGACTAGGAACTTTAGTCTTAGGCCGTGTGCAAGACGACTTCAATGAAAATGATTTAGTTTTGGGTGAATATGCGGCAACAGTTATAGGTATGGAAATCTTACGAGAAAAGCACAATGAAGTAGAAAAAGAAGCTCGTGATAAAGCTGCAATAACAATGGCTATTAATTCCTTGTCATATTCTGAAAAAGAAGCAATTGAACATATATTTGAGGAGTTAGGTGGTACTGAAGGTCTGCTTATAGCATCAAAAGTAGCTGATCGTGTAGGTATAACAAGATCAGTAATTGTAAATGCTTTACGTAAGTTAGAAAGTGCTGGTGTTATTGAATCACGTTCATTAGGAATGAAGGGGACTTTCATTAAAGTTAAAAAAGAGAAATTCCTAGATGAATTGGAAAAAAATAAATAATTATTTTTCAAACTAAAGAGTATCCTCTCATTTGTCTAAAGGTACTCTTTTTTTATACAAACTAAAGTTATTTACGATGTTTCACTTTAAGCGTTGACTTACGAAGACGAATAAAAAGTCATTGCTTTTAGTACTGAGTTATGATATATTAATTCACGGCTATGAAGCCAATACACACATAATTAATTTAAATATAAAGGGTGCAAATGAAAATGATTTGTCTTTATATCAGTTAGTTATGGAGGTAAATAACCAATAGGAGGAAATTTAAAATGGCAGTAATTTCAATGAAACAATTACTAGAAGCCGGCGTTCACTTCGGTCACCAAACACGCCGTTGGAACCCAAAAATGAAAAAATATATCTTCACTGAGAGAAATGGTATCTATATCATTGATTTACAAAAAACAGTGAAAAAAGTTGAAGAAGCATACAACTTCGTTAAACAAATCTCTGAAGAAGGTGGAAAAGTCTTATTCGTAGGTACTAAGAAACAAGCACAAGAATCAGTTAAAGCTGAAGCAGAACGTGCAGGTCAATTCTATGTTAACCAAAGATGGTTAGGTGGAATCTTAACTAACTATAAAACAATCTCTAAAAGAATTAAACGTATTTCTGAAATTGAAAAAATGGAAGAAGACGGTTTATTTGAAGTATTACCTAAAAAAGAAGTTGTTGAACTTAAAAAAGAATATGACCGCTTAATTAAATTTTTAGGCGGGATTCGTGATATGAAATCAATGCCTCAAGCATTATTTGTTGTTGATCCTCGTAAAGAGCGTAACGCGATTGCTGAAGCACGTAAATTAAATATTCCTATCGTAGGTATTGTTGACACTAACTGTGATCCAGACGAAATCGATTACGTTATCCCAGCAAACGATGATGCTATTCGTGCCGTTAAATTATTAACTGGCAAAATGGCAGATGCTATCTTAGAAGGTCAACATGGTGTATCTAATGAAGAAGTAGCTGCAGAACAAAACATCAATTTAGATGGTAAAGAAGACTCTGAACAAGTAGAAACAATTGAAGAAAACACTTCTGTTGAATCAAACTAAGATATAGTTTAAATGGGTGATAAGATACTAATGCTTATCACCTTTTTTTAAAAAGAAAATTGAAAATTAGATAGAGTATTGGAAATATAACCTAAATTAATGCTAAAATTTGGGTATATCTATAAATACAATTATATATTGGAGGAATAATGAATGGCAATTTCAGCAAAACTTGTTAAAGAATTACGTGAAAAAACTGGCGCAGGAATGATGGATTGTAAAAAAGCGCTAACTGAAACAGATGGTGACATCGATAAAGCAATCGATTATTTACGTGAAAAAGGTATTGCTAAAGCTGCTAAAAAAGCTGATCGTATCGCAGCTGAAGGCCTTGTACACGTAGAAGTCAAAGGAAATGAAGTAGCTATCGTTGAAATCAACTCAGAAACTGACTTTGTAGCTCGTAACGAAGGTTTCCAAGAATTAGTTAAAGAAATTGCTAACCAAATTCTTGATAGCAAAGCTGAAACTGTTGACGCTTTAATGGAATCTAAATTAGCTAGTGGTCAAACAGTTGACGAAAGAATGAAAGAAGCTATTTCAACAATTGGTGAAAAGTTAAGTATTCGTCGTTTTGTAATCAGAACTAAAACTGATAACGACGCATTCGGTGCTTACTTACACATGGGTGGACGTATCGGTGTGTTAACTGTAGTTGAAGGTACAACTGATGAAGAAGCAGCAAAAGATGTCGCAATGCATATTGCTGCTATTAATCCAAAATATGTTTCTTCTGAACAAGTAAGTGAAGAAGAAATCAGTCATGAAAGAGAAGTACTAAAACAACAAGCATTAAATGAAGGTAAATCAGAAAAAATCGTTGAAAAAATGGTTGAAGGTCGTTTACGTAAATATTTACAAGAAATTTGTGCTGTAGATCAAAACTTCGTTAAAAATCCAGATGAAACAGTTGAAGCATTCTTAAAATCTAAAGGTGGTCAACTTACTGACTTTGTTCGCTATGAAGTAGGCGAAGGTATGGAAAAACGCGAAGAAAATTTCGCTGAAGAAGTTAAAGGACAAATGAAATAATTGTCATAAAGGTTAACAAGGAAGAAGACGCCTAATACGTTTCTTTTTTATTAGCCTATCATTTCATAGCTACAGAAAGGAGGCACTTGTGTCTTCTTTACTTATATATTTACATATTTTTACTATAGAGAGGATAAGAAAATGGCTCAAACTTCTAAATATAAACGTGTAATCTTGAAATTGAGTGGTGAAGCACTAGCAGGTGATAAAGGGTTTGGAATTAATCCAATTATCATTAAAAGTGTAGCGAAACAAGTTGCTGAAGTTGCTAAAATGGACTGTGAAATTGCAGTTATTGTAGGTGGCGGAAATATTTGGAGAGGCAAAACAGGTAGCGATTTAGGAATGGACCGTGGTACTGCGGATTATATGGGTATGTTAGCTACGGTAATGAATGCATTAGCTCTACAAGATAGCTTAGAACAGTTAGACTGTGACACACGTGTATTAACTTCAATTGAAATGAAACAAGTTGCTGAACCATATATTCGTCGTCGTGCCATTAGACATCTTGAGAAAAAGAGAGTTGTTATTTTTGCAGCTGGAATTGGTAATCCTTACTTCTCAACTGATACAACAGCAGCTTTACGCGCAGCTGAAGTAGAAGCAGATGTAATTTTAATGGGTAAAAATAATGTAGATGGTGTTTATTCAGCAGATCCTAAAGTGGATGACAAAGCAATTAAATATGACCATTTAACTCATATTCAAATGTTACAAGAAGGTTTACAAGTAATGGATTCTACTGCGTCTTCATTCTGTATGGATAATAATATTCCGTTAAATGTGTTCTCTATAATGGAAGAAGGAAATATCAAACGTGCTGTCATGGGTGAAAAAATCGGTACGTTAATCACAAAATAATCTAGAGGTGTAAAAAATGAGTGATATAATCAAAGATACTAAGGCTAGAATGCAAAAATCAATCGACAACTTATCACGTGAATTAGCAAATATTAGTGCTGGTAGAGCCAACTCTAATTTATTAAATGGTGTAACAGTAGATTACTATGGTGCTCCAACCCCAGTTCAACAGTTGGCAAGCATTAATGTTCCTGAAGCACGTCTTCTTGTTATTTCACCATATGATAAAACGTCAGTAGACAATATTGAAAAAGCGATTATCGCTGCTAATTTAGGTGTCAATCCTTCAAGCGATGGTGAGGTCATTCGTATTTCTATCCCTGCTTTAACTGAAGAAAGACGTAAAGAACTAGTCAAAGAAGTTAAAAAAATTGGTGAAGATGCTAAAGTTTCAATTAGAAACATTCGTCGTGATATTAATGATCATCTTAAAAAAGAAGAGAAAAATGGTGACATTACAGAAGATGATTTAAGAAATCAAACGGATGATGTACAAAAAGCCACTGACAATTCAATTAAAGATATTGATCAATTAGTTGATGAAAAAGAAAAAGATATTATGTCTGTTTAACAATGCAAAAATATATTACCGAAGAAACATGTGAAGCTATATTTGATTAGTATTTAAAAATCAATATAGACAATAGTTGTTTTTATAGTCTAAACTGTACCAAGTAAGACTTTGGTACAGTTTTTTTATTTGCTTATTCAATGCGATAAAGAGTATGATAAAATGATAGATGATTGTTTAATTAACTAATATAATAAAACAGAGACGATCAGGCTCGGAGGAAAGACCATGTTTAAAAAGCTGAAAAATAAAAACAAGAGTGAGACAAATCAAAATAATGACCTAGACATACATAATATACCTGAACACGTAGCCATTATTATGGATGGGAATGGGCGTTGGGCTAAAAAACGTAGAATGCCACGGATTAAAGGACACTACGAAGGCATGCAAACAATCAAAAAGATTACTCGAGAAGCAAGTAATATTGGTATTAAATATTTAACTCTATATGCTTTCTCTACAGAGAATTGGTCTAGACCTGAAAGTGAAGTTAATTACATAATGAATTTACCCGTTAATTTCATTAAAACATTTTTACCAGAATTAATTGAGAAAAATGTCAAAGTAGAAACGATTGGTTTTTATGAAGGGTTACCTCAATCAACTATCGAGGCTATTGATCATGCCAAAGCTAAGACTCAACACAATACAGGTTTAACACTTGTTTTTGCAATTAATTACGGAGGTCGCGCCGAAATTTTACAAGGTGTAAAAGCAATTTGTAAGGAATTACAATCAAATAATCAAAGCTCTGATATCATTGATGAAGAATTATTCAATCGATATTTAATGACTCATAAATATCCAGATCCAGAATTATTAATTCGAACTTCAGGGGAACAAAGAATTAGTAACTTCTTAATATGGCAGGCTTCATATAGTGAATTTATATTTAATGAGAAGTTATGGCCAGATTTTGATGAAAATGAGCTTAAAGAATGTTTAAAAATTTATCAATCACGCCAAAGACGCTTTGGGGGATTAAGTGAGGAGTAACAAATGAAAGTTAGAACTTTAACTGCAATCATTGCTTTATTAATATTCTTGCCTATCTTACTTCAAGGTGGCATGATATTAATGCTTTTCGCTTACTTGTTAGCTTTGATTGCATTAAAAGAATTGTTAAATATGAATATGATTAAATTTTTATCTATACCGGGACTTATTAGTGCTTTAGCATTAGTTATAATCATGCTCCCTCAAGATGCGGGAGATTGGGTTCAAGTCATACAACTTAAAGGTTTAATTGCGATGAGTTTTATTGTATTGAGTTATACTGTTTTATCTAAGAATAGATTTAGTTTCATGGACGCAGCTTTTTGTTTGATGACTGTTGCATATATAGGTATAGGGTTTATGTATTTTTATGAAACACGTTCAGAAGGTTTGCATTACATATTATATGCATTTTTAATTGTGTGGTTAACTGATACAGGTGCTTATATTTTGGGGAAATTAATGGGAAAACACAAGTTATGGCCAGTTATAAGTCCTAATAAAACTATTGAGGGTTTTATCGGCGGTATTATTTGTAGTATATTGGTACCATTAATCATGCAGTTTTTTGTTGATTTCCATATGAATATTTGGACTTTATTACTTGTAACAATTATTTTAAGTATGTTTGGTCAACTAGGTGACTTAGTAGAGTCTGGATTTAAACGTCATTTTGGCGTTAAAGATTCGGGACGTATTTTGCCTGGTCATGGTGGGATATTAGATAGATTTGATAGTTTTATGTTTGTTTTACCATTATTAAATATTCTATTAATTCAAATTTAATGTTATAAATTGTAGAATAAGATAGATGTTATAATTAAGGAGTTAGTGAAATTTTGAACGAGGATCAATATTTCTTAACTCCTTTTCATCAATGACTTTACCCGCTTTGTATTAAAGCTATATATTAATTTGCTATTATTATTAAGCATTTTATAATGACATATATTATCCATTAACATTTACGTACAAATTCTTATCTTTAAAATTCAAACACAATATTAATAGAGGTGTAGAGCATGAGCATTTTAGTTACGGTAGTTTCATTTATCATCGTATTTGGTGTACTCGTCACGGTTCACGAATATGGTCACATGTTTTTCGCTAAAAGAGCTGGAATTATGTGTCCAGAATTTGCAATAGGTATGGGACCAAAGATTTTTAACTTTAGAAAAGATGAAACTTTATATACAATACGTTTATTACCTGTAGGTGGTTACGTTAGGATGGCAGGAGATGGCCTAGAAGAGCCTCCAGTTCAGCCAGGAATGAACGTCAAAATTAAATTAAATGATAATGATGAAATTTCTCATATTATTTTAGATGATCAACACAAATTCCAACAAATTGAAGCTATAGAAGTTAAAAAGTGTGATTTCAAAGATGAGCTTTTTATTGAAGGAATCACTGCTTTTGATGAGGAAAGACATCATTATTCAATTGCTAAAACAGCATATTTTGTTGAAAGTGGTAGTCTTATTCAAATCGCTCCTAGAGATAGACAATTTGCTCATAAAAAGCCATTATCAAAGTTTTTAACTTTAATCGCAGGGCCATTATTTAACTTTATATTAGCATTAGCGTTATTTATTGGTTTAGCTTATTATCAAGGGACACCAACGAGTACGATAGATTATGTTGTGAAAAAATCACCAGCAGATGAAGCAGGTTTGCTTAAAGATGATAAAATAGTACAAGTTGGTAATCATAAAATTAAAAGTTTCGATGATATCAAAAGTGTTCTTGATCAAAATAAAACTGCTAAAACGTCAATAAAAGTTGAAAGAGATGGTAAAACTAAAACCATGCAACTTGAACCTAAAAAGGTCGAGAGAAAGATTACTAAAACAAAGACTCAAACGAGTTATGAAATAGGTTTTGCACCCAAATTGGAACATGATGTTATCAAACCAATTGAATATGGGGTCTATAATTTCTTTGATAAAGGGAAACTTATATTTACTGCTGTTGTTGCTATGCTAGGTAGCATATTTACAGGTGAGTTCTCATTCGATATGTTAAATGGACCAGTTGGTATTTATCATAGTGTTGACTCTGTAGTTAAATCAGGAATTATTAACTTAGTAGCTTATACAGCTTTATTAAGTGTTAACTTAGGTATTATGAATTTATTACCAATTCCTGCGTTAGATGGAGGACGTATTTTATTTGTTCTTTATGAGGCTATTTTTAGAAAACCGATTAATAAAAAAGCTGAAACAGCTATTATTGCTCTAGGTGCTTTATTTGTAGTGATTACTATGATAATAGTGACGTGGAATGACATACAACGGTATTTCTTATAATAGGGAGGAAAAAAGAGAATGAAACAATCTAAAGTATTTATACCAACGATGAGAGAAGTTCCTGCCGAAGCAGAAGCATTGAGTCATCGCTTATTATTAAAAGCAGGTTTAATTAAACAAAGTACAAGTGGTATTTATAGTTATTTACCTCTTGCCACACGAGTACTGAATAATATTTCTAAAATCGTACGAGAAGAAATGGAAAGTATAGATGCTGTAGAAATTCTGATGCCAGCTTTACAACAAGCAGAACTGTGGGAAGAATCTGGACGATGGGGAGCTTATGGTCCAGAATTAATGCGATTAAAAGATCGCAATGGTAGAGAATTTGCACTTGGACCAACTCATGAAGAAGTGGTTACATCTCTTGTAAGAGATGAATTAAAATCATATAAACAATTACCACTTACTTTATTCCAAATTCAATCAAAATATCGTGATGAGAAGCGTCCACGTTTTGGTTTATTACGAGGAAGAGAATTTATCATGAAAGATGCATATTCTTTCCATGCTGACGAAGAATCTTTAGATGCGACCTACCAAGACATGTATCAAGCTTATAGTAGAATTTTTAAACGTGTGGGTATCAACGCACGCCCTGTAGTTGCAGATTCAGGAGCTATAGGCGGTAATCACACTCATGAATTTATGGCGTTGAGTGACATTGGTGAAGATACTATTGTTTATAGTAATAAAAGTGACTATGCTGCAAATATCGAAAAAGCTGAAGTGATTTATCACCCTTCTGTGAAACCAATAGAACAATTGGAACTTTATAAAATTGAAACACCGAATGTTAAAACTGCTCAAGAATTAGCAGACTTTTTAAATAAACCACTTGACGAAATTGTGAAAACAATGATTTTTAAAGTAGATGGTGAATTTATCATGGTCCTAGTCAGAGGACATCATGAATTAAATGAAATTAAATTAAAATCTTATTTTGGCACTGATAATTTAGAAATGGCTTCACAAGATGAAATGATTAATTTAGTAGGTGCAGAGCCAGGTTCTCTTGGACCAATTCACGATAAAGAGATTAAAATCTATGCAGATAACTTTGTTCAAGATTTAAATAATCTAGTTGTAGGCGCAAATGAAGATGGTTACCATTATATGAATGCTAATATAGGAAGAGATTTTGATGTGCAAAAATTTGGTGATTTTAGATTTATTCTAGAGGGCGAAATGTTAAGTGATGGTTCTGGTGAGGCACAATTTGCTGAAGGTATTGAAGTTGGACAAGTATTTAAATTGGGAACTAAATACTCTAAAGTTATGAATGCTACATTTTTAGATAATCAAGGGAAAGCACAACCATTAATTATGGGTTGTTATGGAATTGGTGTATCAAGAACGTTAAGTGCGATTGTTGAACAAAATAATGACGACAATGGTATTATTTGGCCTTTATCAGTCACACCGTTTGATTTACATCTTATTACTATTAATCCTAAAAAAGATGAACAACGTGAATTAAGTGAACAACTTTATAAACGGTTAAATGATGTATATAATGTTCTTTATGACGATCGTAAAGAGCGTGCAGGCGTTAAGTTTAATGATGCAGATTTAATTGGTTTACCTATTCGTGTTGTAGTAGGTAAAAGAGCTGAAGAAGGCGTTGTTGAAGTGAAACAACGTCACAATGGAGAGAGTGAAGACGTTCACATTAATGATTTAGAGCAATATTTAACAAATTTGTATACAAATCTTAAGTAATTATTTAAAATATATTTGCAATTAAGTGAAAATGCACTAAAAATTGAGCAGGAACTTAGATTCAGGATAGTTTGAATTCTAACCTGCTCTTCTTTATTGCCAAATTTATAATTTTTTCTCATGAAAATAAAACGAATCAGTAGTATAATATGAGTCAAATTTGTTTTGTAAATTTCAGAGGAATTTATTAATGGTGTACGTACAAATTATAAGTAAAAATAAAGTATTTATTATTTAAGGTGGTTATTATTTTGGCAATGACAAGTCAAGAAAAGTTTAAAGTGCTTGCCGATCAGATTAAGATATCAAATCAGTTACAACAAGATATTATTGAACAAGGTGAATTAACTCGTATTGATGTATCAAATAAAAATAGAACATGGGAATTCCATATTTCATTACCACATTTCTTATCTCAAGAAGATTACCTTCTATTTATCCATGCCATTAAAGAAGAGTTCAAAGAAATAGCCACAGTTTCTATTCATTTTTCTATTAAAGATACAAATCAACAAGATGAATATGCTTTAAAGTATTTTGCGCATTGCATTGATCAAACATGCTTGTCACCCAAAGTAAAAGGTCAATTAAAACAAAAGAAACTCATTATGTCAGGCAACATTATTAAAGTGTTAGTGTCTAATGATATTGAAAGAAATCATTTTGATAAAGCGTGTAACGGAAGTTTAGTTAAAGCTTTTAAACAATGTGGGTTTGACATAGATAAAGTGATATTTGAAACTGATATTTCACACCATGATGATGACTTAGCATCACTCGAAGCTCATATTCAACAAGAAGATGAACAAAGTGCTAGAGAAGCGACTGAAAAATTAGAAAAGATGAAGGCTGAAAAAGCTAAACAACAAGACAACAATGATAGTACTGTAGAGAAATGTCAAATAGGTAAACCGATACAAGTGGATCACTTACGTTCTATTGAATCTATTGTGGAAGAGGAATTTAAAGTAGCGATTGAGGGCGTTATTTTTGATATAAATCTTAAAGAACTTAAAAGTGGTCGACATATCGTAGAATTAAAAGTAACAGATTATACAGATTCTCTAGTGTTAAAAATGTTTACACGTAAAAATAAAGACGATTTAAATCATTTTAAAGCTTTGAGTGTAGGTAAATGGGTGAGAGCTCAAGGACGTATTGAAGAAGATACATTTGTTCGAGATTTAGTTATAATGATGTCTGATATAGAAGAAATTAAAAAAACACCAAAGCAAGATAAAGCTGAGAACAAACGTGTAGAGTTTCATCTTCATACAGCAATGAGTCAAATGGATGGTATTCCTAATATCAGTTCTTATGTAGAGCAGGCAGCTAAATGGGGGCATCAAGCTATAGCTGTTACAGACCATAATGTAGTGCAAGCATTTCCAGATGCGCATAATGCTGCTGAAAAACATGGCATCAAAATGATATATGGTATGGAGGGCATGCTTGTAGATGATGGTGTACCTATTGCCTATAAACCGATAAATCGGGATTTGAAAGAAGCTACATACGTTGTTTTTGACGTAGAGACTACAGGTCTGTCTAACCAATACGATAAGATTATAGAGTTGGCTGCAGTCAAAGTACATAATGGTGAAATTATTGATAAATTTGAACGATTTAGTAACCCACATGAACGTTTATCTGAAACGATTATTAATTTAACACATATCACAGATGATATGTTAACTGGTGCGCCAGAAATTGAAGAAGTATTAAAGGAATTCAAAGAATGGGTAGGTGATGCTATATATGTAGCACACAATGCATCATTCGACATGGGCTTTATCGATACGGGCTATGAACGATTAGGCTTTGGTCCTTCGACAAACGGAGTCATAGATACTCTTGAACTTTCACGAACAATCAATACAGAATACGGAAAGCATGGTTTAAATTTCCTTGCTAAAAAATATGGTGTCGAACTTACGCAACATCATAGGGCGATTTATGATACTGAAGCCACTGCTTATATTTTCATAAAAATGGTTCAACAAATGAAAGAGTTAGGAGTAACTAATCATCTAGATATTAATAAGAAGTTAACGAATGTGGATGCATTTAAAAGAGCACGTCCAACACACGTTACTCTCATTGTTCAGAACCAAGAAGGTCTTAAAAACTTATTTAAAATTGTAAGTGCTTCATTAGTTAAATATTACTATCGCACACCGAGAATTCCACGATCACTTTTAAATGAATACAGAGAGGGCATTTTAGTAGGGACTGCGTGTGATGAAGGTGAATTATTTACAGCTGTGATGCAAAAAGATCAAGCTGAAGTAGAAAAAATTGCGAAGTTTTATGATTTTATAGAGGTTCAGCCACCTGCATTATATCAAGATTTAATGGATAGAGAATTAATTCGTGATAATGAAACACTCACCCGAATCTATCAACGTCTGATTGAAGCAGGTGATAGTGCCAATATACCTGTCATAGCAACCGGTAATGCGCACTATTTGTTTGAACATGATGCGATAGCTAGAAAAATTTTAATTGCATCACAACCGGGCAACCCATTAAATCGTTCAACGTTGCCTGAAGCACATTTTCGAACTACTAATGAGATGTTAGATGAATTTCACTTTTTAGGTGAAGACAAAGCGTATGAAATAGTTATTAAAAATACAAACGACCTAGCTGATCGTATTGAAAAAGTTATACCTATTAAAGATAAATTGTTTACACCACGAATGGATGGAGCAAACGAAGAAATTCGAGAACTAAGTTATTCTAATGCTAAGAAGCTATACGGTGATGATTTACCACAAATTGTTATCGACCGTTTAGAAAAGGAACTAGATAGTATTATCGGGAATGGATTTGCGGTTATCTATCTAATATCACAAAGGCTTGTTAAAAAGTCATTGGATGATGGTTACTTAGTAGGCTCAAGGGGGTCTGTAGGGTCAAGCTTTGTAGCTACAATGACTGAGATTACAGAGGTAAATCCACTTCCCCCTCATTATATATGCGCACATTGTAAAACGAGTGAATTCTTTGACGATGGGTCTGTAGGATCTGGGTTTGATTTACCTGATAAAAAATGCCCTACATGTGGAAATGATTTGATTAAAGAAGGGCAAGATATTCCTTTCGAAACATTCTTAGGCTTCAAAGGAGATAAAGTACCAGATATTGACTTAAATTTTAGTGGTGAATATCAACCTAATGCACATAATTACACTAAAGTCCTGTTTGGTGAAGATAAAGTATTCCGAGCTGGGACCATTGGCACGGTTGCTGAAAAAACAGCTTTTGGATTTGTAAAAGGTTATCTCAATGATCAAGGTATTCATAAACGTGGGGCAGAAATTGATCGCTTAGTTAAAGGATGCACAGGTGTTAAACGTACAACTGGTCAACATCCAGGTGGTATAATTGTAGTTCCGGATTATATGGATATTTATGATTTTACACCGATTCAATTCCCAGCAGACGACCAAAGTGCAGCGTGGATGACAACCCATTTCGACTTCCATTCAATCCACGATAACGTCTTAAAATTAGATATATTAGGACATGATGATCCAACGATGATTCGGATGTTACAAGACTTATCAGGTATTGACCCGAAAACTATACCAGTAGATGATAAAGAAACAATGCAAATTTTTAGTGGTCCTGAGAGTTTAGGTGTTACAGAAGATGAAATATTATGTAAGACGGGTACATTTGGTGTGCCAGAATTTGGAACAGGATTTGTACGTCAAATGTTAGAAGATACTGAACCGACTACTTTCTCAGAATTAGTACAAATATCAGGGTTATCACATGGTACTGATGTATGGCTAGGTAATGCTCAAGAATTGATTCGACAAGGGATTTGTGATTTATCTGGTGTTATCGGTTGTCGTGATGATATCATGGTATATCTTATGTATGCTGGACTTGAACCTTCTATGGCATTTAAAACAATGGAGTTTGTGCGTAAAGGGCGTGGCCTAACTGATGAGATGGTAGAAGCAATGAAAGCAAATGATGTACCAGATTGGTATTTAGATTCATGTCGTAAGATTAAATATATGTTCCCTAAAGCCCATGCAGCTGCTTATGTATTAATGGCTGTAAGAATCGCTTATTTTAAAGTACATCATCCCTTATATTATTATGCAGCATATTTTACAATTAGAGCATCTGATTTTGATTTAATTACAATGATTAAAGATAAAACAAGCATTCGTAATACTGTTAAAGATATGTATTCAAGATACATGGATTTAGGTAAAAAAGAAAAAGATGTATTAACGGTCTTAGAAATTATGAATGAAATGGCACATCGAGGTTATCGCATGCAACCTATTAGTTTAGAAAAAAGTCAAGCATTTGACTTTATTATCGAGAGAGATTCATTAATTCCTCCATTTGTCGCTGTACCTGGGTTAGGTGAAAATGTTGCTCAAAGAATCGTAGAGGCACGTGAAGAGGGGCCATTTTTATCTAAAGAAGACTTAAATAAAAAAGCAGGTTTGTCACAAAAAGTGATTGAATACTTAGATGAATTGGGATCACTTCCTGATTTACCAGATAAAGCACAACTTTCTATTTTTGATATGTAGAATTGAATATAAATTAGAAGTTAGATTAACATTGAGTAATAAAAAACTAAGTTGTACTTTATAAGTTTGTTTACTCATAAGACTTATGATATACTATAACTGTGTAAAAAATGATTAAACTCAGGCAGAAGAGTGGGCGTAAACCCGCTCTTTTCTATTTGCCAAAAAAGGAGGCCTGTATGAGTAAAATTACAGATCAAATCGAAACGATGATACAACCTGTTTTAGACGACTTAAAATTCGAACTTGTTGATATTGAATATGTAAAAGAAGGAAAAGATCGATTCTTAAGAATTTCCATTGATAAAGAAGGTGGCGTTGATCTTAACGATTGTACCTTAGCTTCTGAGAAAATTAGTGAAGTGGTGGATGACAATGATCCCATTACTGAAATGTATTATCTTGATGTAGCATCTCCAGGAGCAGAGAGACCTTTAAAAAAAGAGAAAGATTTCTATAATGCTGTGGATCAACATATCTTTGTTTCTCTGTATGCACCTATTGAAGGAGACAAAGAATGGTTAGGCATTTTGCAATCATTTAGTGATGATTTACTAGTTATGGAAGTTAAAGACAAGTCAAAAGTGAAACAAATTGAAATACCAAGAAATAAAATAGCAAAAGCACGTCATGCCGTTATGATTTAACATGATGAGGAGGAAAAATTGTGTCAAATAATGAATTATTATTAGCTACTGAATATTTAGAAAAGGAAAAGAAAATTCCTAGAGAAGTTCTCATTGATGCCATTAAAGCAGCATTGATTACTGCATATAAGAAAAATTATGAAAGTGCAAGAAACGTTAGAGTAGAGTTGAATATGGATGAGGGTTCATTTAGAGTAATTGCTCGTAAAGAAGTGGTAGAGGAAGTATTTGATGATAGAGATGAAGTAGACTTAAGTACAGCATTAGTTAAAAATCCTGCTTATGAGGTAGGAGATATTTATGAAGAAGATGTTACGCCAAAAGATTTTGGTCGTGTGGGTGCTCAAGCAGCTAAGCAAGCTGTGATGCAACGTTTGAGAGATGCTGAACGAGAAATTTTATATGATGAGTTTATTGATAAAGAAGAAGATATTTTAACTGGTGTCATTGATCGTGTTGATCATCGCTACGTGTATGTTAATTTAGGACGAATAGAAGCAGTTTTATCTGAAGCTGAGAGAAGTCCAAATGAAAGTTATGTTCCTAATGAACGTATCAAAGTATATGTAAATAAAGTTGAACAAACAACAAAAGGACCACAAATTTATGTTTCTAGAAGTCATTCAGGTTTATTAAAGCGTTTATTTGAACAAGAAGTCCCTGAAATTTATGACGGTACTGTTATAGTGAAATCAGTGGTTCGTGAAGCAGGAGATCGTTCTAAAATCAGTGTTTATTCTGACAATCCTGACATCGATGCAGTTGGAGCATGTGTAGGTTCAAAAGGTGCTCGTGTTGAAGCGGTCGTAGAAGAATTAGGTGGAGAAAAAATTGATATCGTACAATGGGACGAAGATCCTAAAGTATTTGTAAGAAATGCTTTAAGTCCATCACAAGTACTTGAAGTTATAGTTGATGAGAATAATCAATCAACAGTTGTCGTAGTTCCCGACTATCAATTATCATTAGCGATAGGTAAACGTGGTCAAAATGCGCGTTTAGCTGCTAAATTAACAGGTTGGAAAATTGATATTAAATCTGAATCTGATGCTCGTGAAGTAGGTATTTATCCTGTCATTGAAACAGAAGAAGATGTCGACGAAATCGATAATACTGGTCATGAAGATGTTAAAATTGATGAGGTGACTCTTCAGGAGTCTGATATACTTTCTAGTGAATTGAGTGCCGAAACAGAAGTAGAAAAAGAATCTGAAACAAAAGAAGATAACAATACAGAAGAATAGGTTGGAGTGATAAGCTTATGAAAAAGAAAAAAATTCCAATGCGAAAATGTATTATATCTAATGAAATGCACCCAAAGAAAGATATGATTCGAGTAGTAATTAATAAAGAAGGCGAAATATTTGCAGATGCGACTGGTAAAAAACAAGGTCGTGGGGCATATGTATTAAAAGATGTATCTTTAGTAGAAAAAGCTCAACAAAAAGAAGTGCTTGAAAATTTTTTTAATGTCTCTAAAGAAACTCTTGAGCCTTTATACAAAGAAATAATTCGCTTAATTTACAGAGAAGAGATTCCAAAATAATGACTCAAGATCATATATATAATTTACTTGGTTTAGCTATGAGAGCAGGTAAAGTCAAAAGTGGAGAGTCAGTCTTATTAAATGACATAAAAAAGAAACAAATTAAACTCGTGATAATAGCAACCGATGCATCTGAAAACACTCAAAAGCTTATGAACAATAAATGTGTGAGTAACCAGATTCCGTTAAGAGAATTTGGCACGAGAACTGAATTAGGGATAGCAATTGGTAAAAGCGAGAGAGTCAACATAGGCATTACTGATAATGGTTTTTCTAAGAAATTGTTATCAATGATAGATGAATATCGTAAGGAGTGATTATATGAGTAAAAAAAGAATTTACGAATATGCGAAGGAATTAAATTTAAAGAGTAAAGAGATTATAGATGAGTTGAAAAATCTGAACGTTGAAGTATCGAATCACATGCAAGCTTTAGAAGAAGATCAAATCAAAGCTTTAGATAAAAAGTTTAAAGTACAACAAAACAATAGCGATAATAAAAAACATACTCAAGATAATCACCAAAAATCTGATAATAAACAAAATACTAATCAAAAATCAAATCAACAAAATAAAAACAGTCAAAACAAGAAAAACAATAAAGGCAAACAACAAAATAATAAAGGCAATAAAAACAACAAAAATAATAAACCACAACATCAACCTTCAGAGCCACAAGAGATGCCATCTAAAATCACTTATCAAGAGGGTATTACTGTAGGTGAATTAGCTGACAAATTAAATGTGGAATCATCAGGTATTATTAAAAAATTATTCCTATTTGGCATTATGGCTAATATAAATCAGTCATTAGATGAAGAAATATTAGAATTAATTGCTGATGACTATGGTGTGGAGATTGAAAAAGAAGTAATTATTGATGAAGAAGATTTATCAATCTATTTTGATGATGAGTCAGATGATCCTGATGCAGGTGAAAGACCAGCAGTTGTTACTATTATGGGGCACGTTGACCATGGTAAAACTACTTTATTAGACTCTATTCGTAATACTAAGGTGACAGAAGGAGAAGCTGGTGGAATTACGCAACATATTGGTGCTTATCAAATTGAAAATGCTGGTAAAAAAATCACATTTTTAGATACACCTGGACATGCTGCATTTACAACTATGCGTGCGCGTGGTGCTCAAGTCACTGACATTACTATTTTGGTAGTAGCTGCTGACGATGGAGTAATGCCACAAACAATTGAAGCTATTAATCACGCAAAAGAAGCTGAAGTTCCAACTATTGTAGTAGTTAATAAAATTGACAAACCAACTGCTAATCCAGACCGTGTCATGCAAGAACTTATTGAATACGGATTAATTCCTGAAGATTGGGGTGGTGACACTATCTTCGTACCACTTTCAGCACTGAGTGGTGATGGAATTGATGATTTACTTGAAATGATTGGGTTAGTGGCAGAAGTACAAGAACTTAAGGCTAATCCTGATAAACGTGCTGTAGGTACAGTTATTGAAGCGGAATTGGATAAATCACGTGGTCCAGCTGCATCATTACTTGTTCAAAATGGTACGTTACATGTTGGAGACTCAATTGTAGTTGGTAATACGTATGGTCGTATTCGTGCGATGGTCAATGATTTAGGTAAACGTATTAAGTCAGCTGGTCCGTCAACTCCTGTGGAAATTACTGGTATCAATGATGTACCACTAGCTGGAGATCGTTTTGTTGTATTTAGTGATGAAAAACAAGCGCGTCGTATTGGTGAAGCACGTCATGAAGCAAGCGTTATCCAACAACGTCAAGAAAGTAAAAATGTTTCATTAGATAATTTATTTGAACAAATGAAACAAGGAGAAATGAAAGATTTAAATGTCATCATTAAAGGTGATGTTCAAGGATCAGTTGAAGCATTGTCAGCATCTCTTATGAAAATTGATGTAGAAGGCGTTAACGTACGTATTATTCACACAGCTGTAGGTGCCATTAATGAATCAGACGTTACGTTAGCAAATGCTTCTAATGGTATTATCATCGGGTTCAATGTGCGACCAGATGCAGGGGCTAAACGTGCAGCTGAAGCTGAAAATGTTGATATGAGATTGCATCGCGTTATTTATAATGTAATTGAAGAAATTGAATCTGCGATGAAAGGTTTACTTGACCCTGAATTTGAAGAACAAGTGATTGGTCAAGCAGAAGTACGTCAAACATTTAAAGTTTCTAAAGTTGGTACGATTGCAGGTAGTTATGTTACTGAAGGTAAGATTACTCGAAATGCAGGTGTACGTGTTATTAGAGATGGTATCGTCTTATTTGAAGGTGAACTTGATACACTAAAACGTTTTAAAGATGATGCCAAAGAAGTAGCACAAGGCTATGAATGTGGTATCACGATTGAAAAATATAATGATCTTAAGGAAGGAGACATTATAGAAGCATTTGAAATGATAGAAATTCAAAGATAATAGTATACTTTTAATAGCAATGAGGCGAGACACAAAGTTTAAAACTCTATAGAGGATTGATGTCATGTTATGACTTTTATTAGAGTTTATTATGTGGTCAAATTTCTCATGATTTCTTAACATTTATGTAACTATGTTATTTGTCATAGATTGTTGTCTGCAAGCTTATAAAAATGTTTCTGCCTCTTCTTTTACTTGTGTTAATTGATAAGCAGTTATAGATTTAATAGAATATTGAGTAGTACACATTGATGTAAACACACTATTAATATTATGAATGATAATTACGATAAAATTTTATAATACTGATAAACAAGTGAGGTGAATTTGATGAATAACATGAGAGCAGAACGTGTTGGCGAACAAATGAAACAAGAAATCATGGACATCGTTAACAATAAAGTTAAAGATCCTAGAGTGGGATTTTTAACAATTACTGATGTTGAATTAACAAATGATTTATCTCATGCAAAAATTTTCCTAACTGTTTTAGGAAGTGATAAGGAAGTTGAAAATACTTTTAAAGCTCTAGAGAAAGCTACTGGCTTTATTAAGTCAGAATTAGGATCTCGTATGCGTCTAAGAATCATTCCAGATTTAACATTTGAATATGATGAATCTATAGAATATGGTAATAAGATTGAACGTATGCTACAAGATTTACACAAAAAAGATAAATAACATTTCAAATGTAGGTAGTGACACGTATTGGCTATAGAATAAGGAACTACCTACTATTTTTATGTTTAAATAGTCTCAAATGTTATAAAATAACATGTTATAATAGTTAAAACTAAAGCAACATTAAATAAAAGGTGAGACAAAATGTATAACGGTATATTGCCTGTTTTTAAAGAACGAGGATTAACTAGTCATGATGTCGTTTTTAAATTGAGAAAAATTTTAAAAATGAAAAAAATTGGGCATACTGGGACTTTAGATTCTGAAGTTGATGGAGTACTTCCAATTTGCCTTGGCAATGCTACTAGAGTAAGTGATTATGTGATGGATATGGGTAAAACTTATAATGCTACTGTTACCTTGGGAGTCAGTACAACGACTGAGGATCAAACAGGAGAGATTTTAGAAAGTAAATTGATAAATAATGCTGATATCACAGAGAATGAAATAGATAGCGTACTTCTCCAATTTCTAGGAACTATTGAACAGATTCCACCTATGTATTCCTCAGTTAAAGTTAATGGTAAAAAATTATATGAGTATGCTCGCAATAATGA
This sequence comes from Staphylococcus saccharolyticus, assembly GCF_900458815.1. Lineage (NCBI taxonomy): Bacteria > Bacillati > Bacillota > Bacilli > Caryophanales > Staphylococcaceae > Staphylococcus > Staphylococcus saccharolyticus. The sequence goes on along the minus strand of NZ_UHDZ01000001.1, from coordinate 1,506,040 downwards.
AACTGTAGAACGCCCGAAAAGACAGGTTCAAATTAAAGATATTAAAAGAATTTCAGAAGTAAAGTTTGCTAACCATCAATGTCATTTCGATATTAAAGTAACATGTGGAAAAGGTACATATATACGGACATTAGCTACAGATATAGGGTTAAAGTTAGGCTATCCTGCGCATATGTCATTATTAACACGTATGTCTTCAGGTGGGTTTCGAATAGAAGATAGTTTAACGCTTGACCAAATTAGGGAATTACATGAGCATGACTCATTGCAAGACAAAATGTTTCCTATAGAATATGGTTTAAAAGGTTTATTAGCTATAGAAATAGAAGACGAATTATTCAAAAAGAGAATTCTTAATGGACAAAAGTTTTTAAAACAAGAGTTAATTCAGAAAGTCGATAAACAATTTGTTTTTATAGATTGTAATACTAAAAAAGCTCTGGCAATATATGCCGTTCACCCTGATAAACCTAATGAAATTAAACCCAAAAAAGTCTTTAATTAAAGGAGAAAAAGTTTTATGAAAGTGATTGAAGTTACCCATCCTATTTTAAAAGATCAATTTATCAAAGAAGAAGTAGCGATGGCGTTTGGTTTCTTTGATGGAATGCATAAAGGACACGATAAAGTTTTTGAAACATTAGATAAAAAAGCAAAAGAGCGTCACTTAAAGCAAGCAGTGATGACTTTCGATCCGCATCCTTCAGTGGTTTTGAATCCAGAACGCAAACGTACGACTTATTTAACTCCACTTTCAGATAAATTAGAGATGTTAGCACAACATGGTGTGGATTATTGCATTGTGATTAACTTCTCATCGCGATTTGCAAGTGTAACTTCAGAAGAATTTATCCAAGAATATATCATCGATAATCATGTAAAAGAAGTTATAGTAGGTTTTGATTTTACTTTTGGCAAATTTGGAAAAGGTAATATGACTGTACTTCAAGAATTTAAAGAGTTTAATACAACGATTGTAGGTAAACAAGAGATGGATTCTGAAAAGATTTCTACAACTGCTATAAGAGAGGCTTTAACAGAAGGTCGATTACAAAAGGCTAATGATGAACTTGGTTACCTTTATCGAATTAAAGGTACAGTAGTTCAAGGCGAAAAACGTGGTAGAACAATTGGTTTTCCTACAGCAAATGTTCAACCAAGCGATGATTATGTGTTACCAAAAAAAGGTGTCTACGCAGTAAGCATGGAAATTGGACCTGAAAGTAAGCTACATCGTTGTGTTGCAAATGTGGGTGTCAAGCCAACTTTTCATGATTCATCTAAAGCAGAAGTGGTTATTGAAGTAAACATTTTTGACTTTGATGAAAATATTTATGGTGAACGTGTCACTGTCTATTGGCACCATTTTCTTAGACCAGAAGTTAAATTTGATGGGATTGATCCTTTAGTTAAGCAAATGAATGAAGATAAATCTAGGGCTAGGCACTTATTATCTATTGATTTTGGTGATGATATATCATATAATGTTTAAAGTTGAGGAAGAAAAGATATGCATCTTTAACTTCTGATATTCTTTTATACCTTTTTCTTAGTAGGTCGAATCTCCGACGCCTAACTCAGATTAAGGAGTTAACTATTATTTAAGGAGGAAATTGAATATGGCAATTTCACAAGAACGTAAAGATGAATTAATCAAAGAATACCGTGTACACGAAACAGATACTGGTTCACCAGAAGTACAAATTGCTGTTTTAACTGCAGAAATCGCTGCATTAAATGAGCATTTACGTGAACACAAAAAAGATCACCATTCTCGTCGTGGATTATTAAAAATGGTAGGTCGTCGTAGACATTTATTAAACTACTTACGTAGTAAAGATATTCAACGTTACCGTGAATTAATTAAATCATTAGGTATCCGTCGTTAATCTTAATATAGAATTAGGAAAGCACCAGTTGAATGGTACTTTCCTTTTTTATTGAGATACATAATAAAAAATATAAAAATATGTGAATAAATGATATGATGTTAATAACAGAATGAAGAGAGGAGATTCATAATGTCTCAAGAGAAGAAAGTTTTCAAAACTGAATGGGCTGGGCGTTCGTTAACAATTGAGACAGGACAATTAGCAAAACAGGCTAATGGTGCTGTTTTAGTTCGTTATGGAGATACAGTAGTATTATCAACAGCTACTGCTTCAAAAGAACCTAGAGATGGTGACTTTTTCCCATTAACAGTAAACTATGAAGAAAAAATGTATGCGGCTGGTAAAATCCCAGGCGGTTTCAAAAAAAGAGAAGGACGTCCTGGTGATGAAGCAACATTAACTGCTCGTTTAATAGATAGACCAATACGCCCACTTTTCCCTAAAGGGTATAGACATGATGTTCAAATTATGAATATCGTTTTAAGCGCTGATCCAGATTGTTCACCTGAAATAGTTGCTATGATTGGTTCTTCAATGGCATTAAGTGTCTCAGATATACCTTTCCATGGCCCCATCGCAGGAGTTAACGTTGGTTATATCAACGGAGAATATGTCATTAACCCATCAGTAGAAGACAAAGAATTATCTAGATTAGACTTAGAAGTTGCTGGACATAAAGATGCAGTTAATATGGTAGAAGCAGGAGCTAGTGAAATTACTGAAAGTGAAATGATTGAGGCAATCTTCTTTGGACATGAAGAAATTAAACGGTTAGTTGCATTTCAACAAGAAATTATTGATTACATTCAACCAGAGAAACAAGAATTTATTCCTGTTAAACGAGATGAAGCGTTGATTGAAAAGGTAAAAGTTCTAGTTGAAGAAAAAGGATTAAAAGAAACCGTTTTAACTTTTGATAAACAACAACGCGATGACAAATTAGATGCACTTAAAGAAGAGGTTGTTGCTCACTTTATTGATGATGAAGATCCTGAAAATGAAGCACTCATTAATGAAGTATATGCAATTTTAAATGAGCTAGTTAAAGAAGAAGTAAGACGTTTGATTGCAGATGAAAAGATACGCCCAGATGGACGGAAGGTTGACGAAATACGTCCGCTTGATTCTGAAGTAGGATTATTACCAAGAGCACACGGATCGGGATTATTTACACGTGGTCAAACGCAAGCTTTATCAGTTTTAACCCTTGGAGCGCTTGGAGATTATCAATTAATTGATGGTCTAGGACCTGAAATTGAAAAACGTTTTATGCATCATTATAACTTCCCTAACTTCTCAGTAGGAGAAACTGGACCAGTTCGTGCTCCAGGACGTCGAGAAATAGGTCATGGTGCACTAGGCGAAAGAGCGTTACGTTATACTATTCCTGACACTTCAGAGTTTCCTTATACTATCCGTATTGTAAGTGAAGTGCTTGAATCTAATGGATCATCTTCACAAGCTTCAATTTGTGGTTCTACATTAGCTTTAATGGATGCAGGTGTTCCAATTAAAGCTCCAGTTGCCGGAATTGCAATGGGACTTGTTACACGTGATGATAGTTATACTATTTTAACTGATATTCAAGGTATGGAAGATGCTTTAGGTGATATGGACTTTAAAGTAGCTGGAACTAAAGACGGTATTACTGCAATCCAGATGGACATTAAAATTGATGGTCTTACACGTGAAGTAATTGAGGAGGCATTAGAACAAGCTCGTCTAGGGCGTTTAGCTATCATGGATCATATGCTTCAAACAATTGATCAACCTCGCGAAGAATTGAGTGCTTATGCACCTAAAGTAGTAACGATGCATATTAAATCAGATAAAATTAGAGACGTGATTGGACCTGGTGGTAAAAAAATTAATGAAATTATAGATGAGACAGGTGTTAAATTAGATATCGAACAAGATGGTACTATCTTTATTGGTGCAGTTGATCAAACAATGATTGACCGTGCAAAAGAAATTATTGAAGATATTACACGTGAAGCGGAAGTAGGACAAATTTATGATGCTAAAGTGAAACGTATCGAAAAATACGGAGCTTTCGTTGAATTGTTCCCTGGTAAAGATGCTTTACTGCATATTTCTCAAATTTCTAAAGATAGAATCAATAAAGTTGAAGATGTATTAAATATTGGCGATACAATTGAAGTTAAAATTACTGAAATTGATAAACAAGATCGCGTAAATGCTTCACATAAAGTATTATTAAACGATTAAAAATCTGTTTTAAGGTTGAGTATTCTTTATTGAATACTCAATTTTTTATTTTGGAATAAATAAACACACTTTCCTGTCAATTTCATATAGTAACAATATCGACATTCATTTTAAAATGTAAATGTTCCAAGGGTTAAACAGTGCATTAATAGTGTACATCAAGACTTTTTTAACTTATAATAAATAGGAAGTTTATATATGGACGGGTCACTATTAATAGGAGGTAACATTTTGAGTTTAATAAAGAAAAAAAATAAAGATATTCGCATCGTACCATTAGGTGGTGTGGGCGAAATCGCTAAAAATATGTACATCGTTGAAGTAGACGATGAAATGTTTATGTTAGATGCGGGATTAATGTTCCCTGAAGACGAAATGCTCGGAGTGGACATTGTCATTCCAGATATTCAATATGTCATTGAGAGTAAAAATAAATTAAAAGGTATATTTTTAACACACGGCCACGAACATGCGATTGGAGCAGTAAGCTATGTATTAGAACAACTCGATGCACCAGTATACGGTTCTAAATTAACTATCGCGCTGATAAAAGAAGGTATGAAGGCCCGTAACATTAAAAAGAAAATTCGTTATTACACTGTAACTCATGACTCAATTATGAGATTTAAAAATGTGAATGTAAGTTTCTTTAATACGACACACAGTATTCCAGATAGTTTAGGTGTGTGCATTCATACTTCATATGGTTCAATCGTATATACTGGAGAATTTAAATTCGACCAAAGTTTACATGGACACTATGCTCCAGATTTAAAACGAATGGCTGAAATTGGAGATGAAGGTGTATTTGCTTTAATCAGTGATTCAACTGAAGCTGAAAAGCCTGGATATAATACTCCAGAGAACATCATTGAACATCATATGTATGATGCATTCGCTAAAGTTAAAGGGAGACTTATTGTTTCTTGTTATGCTTCAAATTTTGTGCGAATTCAACAGGTGTTAAATATTGCGAGTCAGCTTAACCGTAAAGTATCATTTTTAGGTCGTTCACTAGAAAGTTCATTTAACATTGCTCGTAAAATGGGATATTTTGATATACCTAAAGATTTACTTATTCCAATTAACGAGGTTGAGAATTATCCAAAAAATGAAGTTATTATAATTGCTACTGGTATGCAAGGAGAACCAGTTGAAGCGCTTAACCAAATGGCTCAGAAAAAACATAAAATAATGAATATTGAAGAAGGCGATTCTGTTTTTCTAGCAATCACTGCTTCGGCAAATATGGAAGTTATTATAGCTAATACTTTAAACGAATTAGTTCGTGCGGGCGCTCACATCATACCTAATAATAAAAAGATCCATGCATCGAGTCATGGGTGTATGGAAGAACTGAAGATGATGTTAAATATAATGAAACCTGAATATTTCATTCCAGTTCAAGGTGAATTTAAAATGCAAATTACTCATGCAAAATTAGCTGCTGAAACAGGCGTTGCACCCGAAAAAATATTCTTAGTTGAAAAAGGCGACGTTATTAATTACAACGGTAAAGAGATGGTTTTAAATGAAAAGGTAAACTCTGGCAATGTACTTATCGATGGTATCGGTGTCGGAGATGTCGGCAATATTGTTTTAAGAGATCGTCATTTACTAGCTGAGGACGGAATATTTATAGCAGTTGTGACGTTAGATCCTAAAAAAAGGCGTATTGCTGCAGGTCCAGAAATACAATCTAGAGGTTTTGTTTATGTTAGGGAAAGCGAAGAACTCTTAAACGAAGCTGAAGAAAAAGTGCGTAAAATTGTAGAAGAAGGTCTACAAGAAAAACGTATTGAGTGGTCTGAAATTAAACAAAATATGAGAGATCAAATTAGTAAATTATTATTCGAAAGTACGAAACGCCGTCCAATGATTATTCCAGTTATATCTGAGATATAATCTAAATAAAATAT